>JABHYP010000279.1 GCA_018656855.1 Candidatus Latescibacterota bacterium
CACCCGTCAATAATATCCGGTGCATCTGTAACCAGGGGAGATACGGTCGCCTGGATCAATTCCAGCGAACTCGAACGGGAGATTGTACGGCTTACGGGAGAGTTAAAAACTCAGAAAGCGCTTTTGCGTATGGCTGAAACCGGTGAAAAAGAATCCTTTATTGAAGAAGCAAGGAAGCAGCTTGAACATGCCAGGAGAGAGCATGAGGAACAGCAAAAAATTGTAGAACGTCAGAAACGGTTATTTGAAACCAAATTTATCCCTTACCAGGATTATGAAATTGCACTGAGCACACTGAAATTATTCTCGGTGAATATTGAAATCGCCGAGGCACAACTCCGGACGGTACAGACAGGAGCGAAACAGGAAGAGATCAGGATGATTTCCTCCCATATTTCCGCTCTTGAACGCGAGATTGATACTCTGCTTGACAGGAAGGAGAATTATACCATCACTTCTGCCATTACAGGAATAGTTTTTGATGCCTCTTTGTCAAATGGCGATTTTCGCGAGAATCTTGTGAACGTCAGTGATATATCGACTTATGTGGTTATCATTCCCCTGCAGTTACGGGTTATTGAACATGTTTATCCCGGACAGGAAGTGGAATTTGAGATACAGGGCAACCATGCCCTAGATAAAGGTAATATATCAAGGTTAGGTAATGTAGTGCATATCATGAGAGATGAACAGGTTGTTGTTGCGACCGCAAGTCTGGAAAGAAACGGTGCCCCCCTGCTTCCCGGCACAGTCGCCAGGTGTTCGATTATCTGCGAACCGGTAACCCTGTATGCATACATCTTTCGAGCAATTACTGCTGTTTTCAACAGGTAAGTTAGAGTTATGAAATATGAAGTTCATAAAATGAAATTTGAGTATAAATATCTTGTTCCCTGTAAATTGCTGCCGGAACTCCGTACGCTTATCAGCCCGTTTATGGAAAGAGACGGCATGATGAATTTTGGAGGCCCTGAGGGCTATACGGTTCGCAGTATTTATTTTGATACACCCCGCTATGATTTTTACCATGAGAAAGAAGATGGGCTGAAAATTCGCAAGAAACTGCGGATAAGAGGTTACAATGCCTACAATCCTGAAAACTTTTTGTTTCTTGAAATAAAACGTAAAAATGCGAAAAAATTGATGAAAAACCGGGCGGCTGTTATATATAAAAACCTTAATGACCTGTTATTCACAGGGAACACAGGAAAATATGTTTTGACTGACAAAGGTTTAAAGGAACCGCTTGAAAATGCCGGGCGATTTCTCTTTAACCTTCACAAAAGCTTACTTCAGCCGGTGGTGCTGGTGATATATGAGCGGGAGGCGTTTTTCGGGAAATTCGATTCCTCGATGCGTATAACATTTGATAAATACCTGCGCAGTTCGATAGACCCGGAACTTAATGAGCTTTTTAAAGAAGAGAACATCAAGTATACCGCACCAGGCAGTTTTGTCCTTGAGGTCAAATTTTATGATATTTTTCCATCGTGGATGAAAAAAATTATTTATTCTCTCGGTTTGAAGCAAGATACATTTTCAAAATACACCAGATGTATCGATGAGCATAAGGAAATTAATAATAATTCCCGGACACTCATGCGTGACTATATCCATGCGATACATATCTGAATTATACTATCAGGGAGGAAAAAAATTAATCCGCTGCGAGATTTCCCGGCTGTTTTTATTACAACTCTCACGTTAAGCCGTGTGATAGGAAGTATTACGGTAGCTTTTTTCTGCGGTCTGGCTATTTCATATCTTTACCGCCTTACATACAGGGGAACAAGCTACTCAACCTCTTATGTCCAGTCACTGGTCGCCTTCGCCATGATCACAACTATTGTTATCATGGTTATCGGAAACAACCTTGCGAGGGCGTTCGGGCTTGTCGGCTCCATGTCAATTATTCGTTTTCGCATGGCTATTAAAGATACACATGATATAGTCTTCATATTTTTTACCCTCGCTATAGGTATGGCTACGGGTGTGGGACAGCACATGGTCGCGGTTGTAGGCACGTTATATATCGGAATCATTATCCTGCTGGTTTCGGCATCCAATTATGCCGCTCCACACAAACGCGAGTATCTCCTTCAATTCCATTTCACTTCCGAAAACGATGAAGATGCTCCCTACGTTGACGTCCTGAAAAAGTTCTGCAAAAAGTTCAAGATTATAAACATCAAATCACTGGGCGAGAACGGAATTTTTGAACTTTCTTACTATGTTGTATTGAAGAAAATAGAAGCCGGCAAAGAATTTATCAGCGAGTTGGGGCAAGTTGAAGGCTTAGATAGTATTAACTTTTTCTTTGATGAACAGTAACCGCAGAAAATTTCTTTAACCGGAATTATTCATAAATTTTACCTCAGAATTCGCTTTGCAGTTTCTTTTTATAGCGAGACCCGACTATACGTTCTCAGAACTTTATGAGCTCATCGGTCACCGTCTCCATCACTTCACCCATGCTCACAACGACTTTCTCAGCCCTGACAAGTCCGACATTCCGCGCATACCACAGGTCAGTCTTTTCATACGAAGTCTCTCCCAATGGAAGATTCAACTCGAAATGCAGACAGTCCTCGTATGTACCGGCAGGGACAGAGACGGTTTCAGTATCTATAAAGGTTGCTGAAAGTATTTTCCCACGAATACTGGTTATTGCCCACTTACTTCCTCTATCAACTCCAAATTTCAGATACTCTTTGTCTTCATTTTCGGCATGTGTATAGACAGTATTGTTTTCAATGCGAAACACACTGAAATAATCGGAATAGCCGGAAGACATAACAGTATAGGTCTTTTCGTTGATTGTTTCGGTGCCGGTTACACTGACAGTTTGATCGCTCGGTTCTTGGCTATCAATAGTCCGTTCGTAGGCCCATGATGAGCCTGTGCCGAGCGGGAAATAGTCTTCTGCAAGATATTCTGTGCCGACAAAATCATTCACTACAATCTCTTCTAATTCCACGCCATGTTTCCATGCGACAGTTACCCACGTGGTGTCCGGTTGGAATATGTAGCCTGATTTAGATGGAGTCACTAAAAGTTGTTTCGGAGCGTCATCTATTGACACCGTAAAAAGGTAGCTTGAAGTCGCAAGGCTTGAAAATATTCCATCTTCATTAGTAGTATATAATTCAGGCTGCATTCCTATTTTAATCACCACATCAGAAATGCCTGCGCCATAAACATCAACAGCACGCCCGTAGAAGGAGTATTTTGTCGGGCCGATGTAGGAATAATTAATATCTGGGACAATAACATCTTTACCTACGACCTCAACCTCAAAGGGTGGAAAACCATATTTATAATTATATGTCCATAAGTAATAGGTTCCATCTGTGATATTATTAAATAAAAATGCTCCCGCCTCGTCAGTAAATTCTATCATTGGTTTATTATACATATTCTCTTTCTTCTTTAAATCACAGCTCAGATTTAAGGGGAATCTGGCTTTCCCTTCACCTTCATCAGTGATAACCCGTCCCTGAATTGAATAAAGCGGCAAACCAGAGTATGAAACAGTGAAATAACAGATGGCGGGCTCCGGTCCCAATCTGACATAAGCGGTGTCGGGGCTGAATATGTATGCTGAGCCGGGGTATGTTGGTATAAACCTATACAAGGTTGTATCCGATGATGGAATAGCACCGAAATAATAAGTATTGAATACTCCATATTTATTTGTTTTGCTTCCTACACTGCTACTTAAAATTTCTCTTTTATCTCGGTATAAAGTAAGAAAGACATTTTCAACCGGATTATTTTCTTCATCCGTTACTCTCCCAATGATTGAATAACGGCGCCTATACATAGCGGCGAAAACAGGTACACTGACACTCGTACCAGCTACCGTTACAATCATGGTTTGAGGAATACACTCAAATCTTTCGGGAAGCGCCGCTGACACTATATAGACGCCATTCGGAACGTTTTGGAAAACATACTGCCCGAGTGAATCCATCACAGCAGACTTTTCTATCCCCTCGCCGGCAAGTATCACTGATGTTTCCATTATCTCCGACACATCAAGTTGCGTAAAATACTCATTATAAAAAACAATTGAGCCTGAAATATCGAAAGTTTGTGTTTCTTCGGCAGGTGGATTCGTTCCAGAATCGCGGTCGCAGGCGCTCATGAGAAATATTGTGAGCACCACGGAATATAATATGACTATTCGTCGACCCATAATTTGATCGCAAGATTAGGAGAATGTTCTGAAGGTATTTTATAATAACATAGTGAATAAATAAATATTATCAAATGTTAAGTTTATTACATATAATAGTCATAATTTTAAAAGCTTAGACATATTGCTATTCATTTTATCATTTCACCAGCACCATTTTACTTGTGTTAATAACACCATTCGCTTTTAGAGTGCAGAAATAGAGTCCGCTCGGTTTGTCTTTCGCGTTCCAGGTGATATTGTGCTTTCCGGCTTGCTGGTATTTATCCATGAGAACACTCACAGCCTGTCCTGAAACATTATGAATTGTCAAGGTAACATGACTATCATTTGGCAAAAAGTATTCAATGATAGTCGAGGGATTGAACGGATTGGGATAGTTCTGCTTGAGCGATAATTCGGTGGGAAGGTCTGCTTCTTCAACATTCACAATATATGCATTTTTCTCTCCCGGTGTGCCGTGCATGACAGATGTCGCCCAGCTTCCAGGGAGGGAATTGTCAAACTCCGGGCTTTGTAAGGAA
>JABHYP010000280.1 GCA_018656855.1 Candidatus Latescibacterota bacterium
GGGCGAGCCCGTATCCCTCGATGGGCATTGAGTGTCAAACATGTCACATGTCTCCTGACAGCGTAACAACTCATTTTGTAAAGCCGGAAAAAGGTGGTTTAATACGCGATCCTCTAACAATACCCTCACATTTACAGCCTGGCTCACGTGATCCGAATATTCTGGCGAACGCTGTGACCATGAATGTTTCAACCGAACAATATCAAGATTCATTGAAAGTAATAGTTGCCGTATATAACGATAAGACCGGTCATCATGTACCGACAGGCCGCCCCTCAAGAAATATGATATTATTGGTTGAAGCTAAAGATGCTTCATCAGTGTCGTTACCATTTGTCACCGGCGAAACTGTTCCCTGGTGGGGAGGGAATGGTGATTCAAAAGATGGAGATTTCGCAGGGAAACCGGGAAAAGGATTCGCGAAGATTCTGGAGGATTTCGAGGGATACGCACCTTCCCCAGCCTGGCGCCCCTCCCGCATTCTCAGTGATAACCGTATAGGGGCATTTGAAGCGGATACCTCATATTATTATTTTAAACTACCCCCTGAAAAACAAAACATACAAATATCTGCAAAATTGATGTACAGACGGTTTTTCAAAGAGTGGATGGACGAGAAAAATTTTGACATTTCCGATATTACCATGGAGGATGAGTCGATTGAAATTATTACCAATCCTGTGACGTCTGTTGAATCAGCATCAAAAAAACCGGATTCATACAGGCTCTATCAGAATTATCCAAATCCGTTCAATGCCGCGACAACTTTTCAATTCCAATTGCCGGAACCTCAGTATGTACAAATTAACCTTTTCTCGATTGATGGCCAGATGATTAAAACCGTTGTTAGTGATTCTTTTAATCGAGGCATACATACTCTTCAGTTTAATCTTTCAGGATATTCAAGCGGAGTGTATCTCTATCAATTGAAAGCGGGCAACTTCAGTGCTTATAATAAATTGCTGTTTATACGATAATAAATTATTATTCGAAATGGGAGGGTTATAATGCGTATACTCATGATTCTTTTGATGATCTTCACAATATTTCCTGTTGCCTTACAGGCTCAAAATATTCTATTTCAGGATGATTTTGGAGACGGGAGTGCTGATAGCTGGCATTCCGAAGATGGTTGGCAGATAACAACTGAGGATACCAATTATGTGTTTGAGGGCCAAGGGCATTCATGGGCAAATCCTCCGGCAGATTATAATTTTGATGCAACATTTCAGGCAAAGGTCAAACTGATCGAAGGTGGTTTTCATTTCAATATATTATTTGATGGGGGGCGTTATTTTTTCCCAATTAATCCTGAAACAGTTGGATTTAATGATTGGGATTCAAATAATAATGAAACATTCAGCACCATTAAAAATTACTCTGTTGGTGAGGCAATTTGGCATACGGTAAAAGTAATTCTCGATGGCGCACATATGAGTTTTTTCATCGACGAGGATCTGCTTTTCGAATATGACGATCCAAACCGTTCATACTTATTGGGTAAACTTGCTTTTGAATGTATTGATCATATATATGTTGATGATATACTCATTACATTGGAAACGTTTCAGGAACAGGAAGCCGCTTGGATTAGAACCGGAGGACCTTTAGGGGGAATAGGTTACGATGTACGTATAGATCCCTCTGATCCAAACATTATATATGTAACCGATAATTGGTCCGGCTGTCATAAGAGCTATGATGGCGGCAATACCTGGTATCCGAAAAATGAAGGTATCACGAGTCGGTTTGGGCCAACAGGTGATTCAATTCCGATATTTTGTTTAACTATTGATCCGAATAATCCAGAAATGGTGTGGTGCGGAACTTTAGGTATGCGCGGTGTATATAAATCTGAAGACAAAGGAGAAAACTGGGTATTAAAAGTAAATGGAATACCTGATACTGAACAGCTTACGTTTCGTTGTTTTACAATTCAGCCGGGCAATTCTGATATCATTTACCTGGGTGCTGAATGGGCTTTAGAGGGATCTGAAATCCCTGAAGGCCAAGAAGCAGCTTCAAAAGGGAAAATATATAGAACTTTAGACGGCGGAGAAAACTGGACGGAAGTCCTTGATTCGAATGCGCTGGTTCGGACAATAATCATCGATCCCACAAATACAGACATTGTTTATGCGGCAACAGGTATTTTCGATCGTGATGATATCCATGAAGAGGGTATCTGGAAAAGTGCCGATGCGGGGGCTACCTGGTTCCATATCAATGAAGGCATCACCAATCTCACGATTGGTGATATCGAAATGCATCCTGATGATCCGAATATTCTCCTGGCTGCTGCGGGTCGTTTAGATGGATTCGGAGGAGGGCCTGATGCAGCGAACGGAGAAATATTGCGGACTACTGATGGTGGTATTTCATGGTCGAGAGTCATTGGCGGTAAGCCGTTCACCTATATAGAAATTGATGAATCAAATCATGACATTGTGTATGGCGCCGCATCAGATCGTGGATTTTTTAAAAGTATTGATGGTGGAGTCAGCTGGTTTGAAACTACCTATAATCCGCCATATATTAATCCCGGACACATTATCAGTATTGCTACCTACAAAAATAAGCCTGACTGGTTGATAACGAACAGTTACGGCGGTGGAGTTTTTATCTCTGAAGATGGCGCTAATAGCTGGAGTGATGCAAGCAAGGGTTATACAGGATGCGAAATTACCGGTATGGATGTTGCGCATGATGATCCTCTAAAAATATATGCTGTTGCACGAAGCAGCATTTTTAAAAGTATAGATGGAGGTGAAAATTGGGAAGGTATTGGTTCAATGCATTTGTCATTTAATAATGTTCCAATGGGGCCGATTGAAATGAGAAGTGTTGTAATACACCCATCGAATTCAGATGTTGTGTTGGCCGGAGGCGGTGATGGTGATATTTATAAAACAATAGATGGCGGAAATAGTTGGAACAGGGTGTTCTATTATCAATTAAATAATATCAATCCTGATGTTTTCAATACAATTTCGTATTCACCGTCGAATCCCGATATTGTATATACCGGAATGACTTTCTGGCGAAGTTATGCCACAGACCGCCCCTATCCTTTTTACCCGACAATACCAAGCTTAGGCATGCTGAAATCCACGGATGGTGGTGAAAACTGGGACTTTATCAACCACGGCTTGGAATCGACCTATAAAAATATCAACCATATTGCAGTGCATCCCACCGATCCCGATATTGTTTTTATTGGCACTCTGAACGGTGGTATTTTTAAAACTGAAGACGGTGGTAACAATTGGTTCGAAAGTTCGGATGGTATCATCGTTCCGGATGTTAGGGCAATCGTTTTTGATCCATCAAACTACAATATTCTCTATGCCGGATGCCAGCGGGGCAGTATCTATAAATCGACTGATGGAGGAAACAACTGGCAGCAAATCAGTCTTGGTATAGACCCGGAAGCTGCAATTCGTACTATTGTGATTGATCCAACCAATACACAGACGATATATGCCGGTGACTGGTTGAGTGGTGTGTATCGTTCCACCGATGGCGGACAAACCTGGTACCATATTAACGATGGATTAAGAACACGTGCTGTTCATAAGATGTCCATCAGCGATGATGGAAATTACCTTTATGCCGGTACCCAGGGAGAAGGTGTATTCCGGCTGGAATTGGAACAAGCTCCTCCGACAGTCGATTCTGTCAATCCTGATAATTTATATAGTGTTCGAATCGCAAAAGGAGGTAGCAGAGAGTTCAGCGTTACAGCACATAACCTAAATGACGAACCGATTTCTTATGCATGGTTTGTGGATGGTTTAGTGGTGCCGGATGCTGTCACATCAAGTTATGTCGTAAACACGGAAACAATCGACATTGGTGATCATGAAATATCAGTAGTACTATCAGACGGCAATTTATCTACTTCAGTAAAGTGGAACGTGCACGTCATAACGATATTGCCACCAACAAACATCACCCTTTTTGATATAACGGACGACAATGGTCACAGTTTAAAACTTACATGGACACTTTCTGAAGATGACGCAGATATTACCCACTATACCATTTACCGATCACGAAATCCGGAATTGACAGAACCAATCAATATAGAATCGTTTGATTCTTTGGAAGCCCTCATTGTAGCAGAAGAAACCTCTACAATTTTATTATCAACAGTTCAGAAAGGACAGGACAACTTTACTGATACTTCAATGCCCGTTGATAACGTGAATTATTACTACTGGCTACAGGCTGTTTCAGATGACTTAAGCAGTGTTATGGTTTCAGTGGAAAATACTCTGACCGGTATTGATGATATCCCCTATGTTTTTCAGGTAAACGCACCCTATCCGAATCCGTTCAATCCTGTAACAACAATTGAATATAGTTTGCCACAAGATAGCCATGTAATCCTTACAATTTATAGCGTTTCAGGACAAATCATAGAAGTATTAGAAGATAAAATCAAACCAGCTGGAAATAACTCTGTTATATGGAATGCAGCGGATAAATCTAGCGGAATCTACTTCTGCACCTTGAAGGCGAATGGATTCACTGAGACGAGGAAGATGGTGTTGGTGAAGTAGTCGTACTGTAACACAGGTGTATCCTTTTCAGAAAAGGGCGTCCACATCGGGCGTCTTTTTTTTGTCTCATTATGTGCCCTATTGTTCAACTTCAGCTTGACATTTGCTATTATTAAGATAAATTAAAGTAGGATATTATTATTTTTATGTATGGATTAATATTCACAGGAGGAATATCTCATGCATAATTTATGTGGTATATTCATAATGTTTTTCTCCCTTATAACTTATACTTCTCGTGCCGAAGAGATTACCTTAGACCAGCTTCAAGGTGATTGGCTTAACAAAAATTACATTGAAATACTAAAAGCCACAAAATCACCCCGAAAATCTGCAGGTGGCATATATAATACTTTTTTTTCTATTTCAAAAGAGGATAATTCATACAAATGGTTGCAGATTTATAACTTCCATGAGGGAATAAAATTCCAAATCATTAAATTACCTCCAACATCTGAACCGCATACTTATCAGATGGTGTACGAACCTATTTATTCAAGGGAGCCTGTTGAACGTGAAACTTACATCAATACTTTATATATACCTGGAGATAAACCTTTTAATGAAATAGCATGGATTTTAAATCCTCGACATGGTTCCAAGGAAGGACAAGGAACTAAATTTATTCGTGTTGAACCTAACATTAACGAGTTTGTAAACCGTATTGTGATTGCAGGACATTATACCAACGAGCATGGGCAAAGTTTTGTATTTAAAGAAACTGGTGAAGCTGTATGGCCAGACAAATCATTCAAATATGAAGTGGGACTTGATAGTTATTGGACAAATAGTAAATTTGATGCCTTCAAGGTTCTCGGTGAAAAAATTGAGAATTTTTATCCAATGAGATATGGTTTTGAATGGCGAGATAAAAAGTTACTTATTTATAAAATATCAGAAGTAATAGCAGACGGGATTGTAGTTCGTGAAGAAAAGCCTTTGTATATTTTAACTCCACGAAATGAATCCGAAATAATGAAATAGTTTTCGGAACCTGATACTAATTTTATATTTACCAATTTAACAAGTTTTAACCTTTTTACGTTACGGAGGTGGTCAAATGAAAAAATTGTATCCTGGATTACTCGTATTAGTAGTTTTTTCATCGATTACATTTGCGCAAGTGGTACAGAAAACAGGCCTTACTGTCAGCCGTATAGTTATTTGTGAAGATGTAAAAGACCGTGAACCGGCAGCAATAGACAGTGTGTTCACAAATGTAGAAAGGCTGTGCTGTTTTACAGAAATAAATGGCGCTGATGAACCTACTCATATTCAGCACGTTTGGTATCATGGCAATAAAGAGATGTTACGCATTAAGCTAAGTGTCAGAGCATCACACTGGCGCACATACTCTGCAAAAAGAATCCTTTCCGAATGGACGGGTAACTGGAGAGTAGATGTTATTGACGATGAGGGCAGAAGGATTTCACAGAGTTATTTTCAGGTAAAGTAAGTAGATAAAGCGAGACGAGGAAGATGGTGTTGGTGAGGTAATCCTACTAATTTACGAGACTTGGACATGCACAGAAAATCCCATATCTCAATTCCGCAAAAGCTATTCTCTGTTGCTATTCTAACACTTTGTATAACGATACTACTTGTTTACTCCTGCGATAAGGATAAAGAGAAGAGCATAGTAAGTCCCGGGGAAGATACCTATACGGTTTCGGGATTAGTTATAGATTATTATGGTCGTAGACATCCCAATGTAACAATTTCCATTGTCGGCACAAGTGTTGAGAAATCGGCAGTGGCTGATTCCCATGGAATCTATTCTTTTGAGGGGCTTCCGACAGGTGACTATATCATAACACCATCAAAAGAGGGATATAAGTTTTTTCCTTCGAGTGCAGAAATTCAAATAACCGATTCCAATGTAAGTATCGCCGATTTCATCGGTTGGGAAATCGATGAAAATGCAGTAAAAAGTAATATGTTGGGATATATTTTTGATACAGATAATAATCCCGTCAGGGATGTGAATGTGCAAGTGTTTCCGAACCCGAATCCTTTAGGATACGGGGCAATAATGTCTGGGCTTACATGGTCACACGGAAAGTATTATATATCTGACAGTGTACTTATAAACAAATCATATATTGTAGTTCCCACAAAAGAAGGGTACAATTACACCTTTAGCCCGGACACATCCTACGTAACGCCAACAGAACCGGTCACCGTGGTCAACTTTACTGCATCATACTCCGGTCCGCCGCTACATTCTGTCTCAGGTAGGATTATTGATAGCGATGGTGAAGGTGTGTATTTGCAGCGTATTTACCTAATTGAGGAAAACAGCAGTATAAAATATTATTTTAATACAGATAGAAACGGTTTTTACACCTATTCCGACTTAAAAGATGGCACCTACATTTTAAGAGGAACATTGAGAAATAGCAATATCGGAATAGCCCGGGAATACATAATCATTGATGGCGAGGATGTCATCATGCCCGACCTGGTCTGTTATGATATTGGCCCGACAAAGTATGTATTTTCAGGAAGTGTTCTTGATAACAGCGGCAATGGGATACCCGGTGTGAAGGTATTAATTCCCATAGTTGGTAATATTGAAACCAATGAAGAGGGATATTACTCACTGAGCGAGACAAATTATCAGTTTCAGGTAAGTGAGCGTGATGTATCCA
>JABHYP010000281.1 GCA_018656855.1 Candidatus Latescibacterota bacterium
AATTTACGCCGCGTGTTACGGTTGTAAAGGAACTACGGGAGGACGGCACGTGGAAATGTATTCATGGCGATGCTTCGTTTAGTATCGCTGAAGTCAAGGCGATGTAATAGAGCCTTTATGCAGATTTATTAAAAAAAAAGTCCCCCGCAGAGCCTTATTGGTAACGGGGGACTTTTTATGTTTTCTATTATTGCGTTGTATTAAAATGCGTTGGGAGGCGGTGTTAAGTGTTTAAGCGCCTCGAGAGCATTATTCACATGTTCCTGACCGCCTGCGCAGAGAAAACAACCATGGCCGGGATATAATTCCTCGATTCCGAGATTGGCAAGCTTCGGCATCGACTCACGCATATCCTTCATAACAGAACCTTCACAGTTGAGGAACATGAGCTTTCCACCGTGAACTACCACATCTCCGCTGAACAGTACCACTCGACCGTCTCTTTTCAAAAGGTAGCATATCGAACCTTTTGAGTGCCCCGGAGTATGGATAGTTGTCAATTCCCATTCGCCGATGTTAATGGTCTCACCGCCGTTGAGTTCTACATCAGGTTCGCAGTTTGGAAATTTGTAGCCCTGTGGATAGATACCGTCTATTATCGCTACATCGAGCCCCTGGTCCATAAGATCGCTGCTTCTGAGCAGATGCGCCTCGGCTTTTGAAACGTACACCTTGAGCCCGAGCATATCCTTGAGCGCTTTTGTGCTGCCCGCATGGTCGGCGTGTGTGTGAGTTAAGAACAGGTGATTTATATCCTGCGGATCGAGTCCTTCTTTTTTTATATTATCAATGACGCGTTCAACTTCAAGTCCGACACCAGCATCTATCAATGCATGCCCCTCTGAGCTTTCGATAAGGTAGACATGACAGTCAACACTGTTTGAAATCATGCAGCCGGCGCCGCCGCTTCCAACCAGATAGATGCCCTCGTTAATCTTCATGGTGCTCTCCTTTTGTTTTAGAATTGAAAAGATGTGTATCCCATGTAATCACAATAGCCTAACTGCTATCGGCTTGCAAACAGCGATTTTCCGGGAGTATTGTAAACATAGTGGCTCTTCTCATAAATAAGATGGCATATTCTGCTTAAATCAGGCACAGTCACTGCGAGGCATAGCCAAAGCAATCCCCACTTGAGATTGCTTCGCTCACTTCGTTCACTCGCAATGACATGTTGTAATTACGTTACAATATTTATGATACTATGTGCTTAGAATGCCTAATTGCCTACTGTTTTATAGCATATCAGCCTTTTGTCTGTCTATTTACAGCTTCATCAAAAAGATTCTTCAGGCTATTAGAGACAATGTTCTTGTCTGAACATTCATTGTAACAGAGAAATTTATAAAATTTCCACAAGACGAATATCGAACGTCAGGTCTTTGCCAGCCAGAGGATGGTTAGCGTCCAGAGTCGCACTCGTATCGGTCACTTCAGTCACTCTGACAATAATCTTCTTGTTATCCTCCTGATTCATCTCTAACTGCTGGCCGATTTTCGGTTTAATGTTCTCTGGAATCTGGTCTAGTTTTACCACCGCCACAAGATCTTTGAGATGCGGGCCGAACGCGTTATCAGCAGCAACTTGTATAGTTTTCGATTCGTCTGGCCTCATTCCGATCATAGCTTGCTCAAGTTCTTTAATTATCTTGCCGTCGCCGATAGTAAATTCAAAAGGTTTGTCTTTATCGGATGAGTCGAATATGATGCCATCCTCAAGTTTTCCAGTATAGTGAATCCTGACAGTGTTTCCGAATTTTGCAACTGGCATAAATTTTTTCCTTTCGGGATTGATGTAATCAATTTCAATAATATCATTGTAATAAATTTTTTAAGATTTGTGAAAGTAAAAATGAATAAAAATGAAAAAAATGGTTCATTGTGCGAAGATTAATTAATCTGCTTACTCCAGGCTCATTGGATACTGTCCCCATTTCCGTGCCGCCGCGTAGAAGGCTAGGATGTTTTCAAGCGGAGTGTCCGGCTGAATATTATGGGAGGGCGCCAGGATAAAACCACCGTTCTTGCCGACAGTTTTAATCCTGATTTTTACTTCGTGATGCACATCCTCCGGAGTACCGAAAGGCATAACTTCCTGAATATCAACCGTGCCCCAGAAACTCAGATTATTTCCGAACTTTCGTTTGAGATAAGCCGGATCTACCGATTTTGGCTGAACCGCCTGGAAGATGTCTACTCCCGTTTCAATAAACTCCGGCAGAAGAGATGTGATGTTGCCGTCGCTGTGAAAAGCAATTTTTATATCCGGTTTTATTTCTTTATATGCGCTGAAAAGCACGGCATACCGTTCTTTGAAAAACTCACGCCAGATTCCGGGAGAAACGATGAGTGAATTCTGTGTGCCGAAATCATCGCCAAGCCAGAGAATATCGGCACCCAGCTTTGCAAGCATTATACCCGTAGACAATTGATAGTCGAATATCTTATCGAGGAGTTCGCAGGCGAAATCCTTATTTATTAGAAGGTCGGAAAGAAAAGTTTCATAACCTCTCAAATGCCATGCAGGCTCGAAAAGTATGCTCCCCATGCCGCCGACAATGGCGTGCGTTTTGCCGTATGATCTTACCAGTTTACGCATCCAATCATAACGTGATGGTTTCAGGGGATTCGGGCATGAATAGGAATTCAGCTGACTTTCATCCTCGAGGGGATGTCTGACAATTTCAGTATACCTGCCCTGAGGGAACGCCATCCATCGCCATCCGATACCCCATTCGCAAGTGTATTCGTCATCGTCGCGTGCAT
Source organism: Candidatus Latescibacterota bacterium (assembly GCA_018656855.1). Taxonomy (GTDB): domain Bacteria; phylum Latescibacterota; class Latescibacteria; order Latescibacterales; family Latescibacteraceae; genus JABHYP01. The sequence continues at coordinate 2,767 of JABHYP010000281.1, forward strand.
AGTAACTTGTGCCGATACCGTGGTCGGCGACAAGCAGATCATGTTCCATAACAAACGGCAGATCTGAGGATTTTCCGGTGAATCCGGCTGGAGCAGGTTTCAGTGTTTTTATATGCCTGACAAGTTTTTCCGCCGCTTCGGGAGTAAATCCCATGAATATGGGAACTCTGTCGGGTTCCTCGTGGTTGAGGGCTGTCAGTACACGGTCACGAGATGTCATTATATTTCTCTGGAAGCAGGTTTCGGATTCAAATTTAATTTATTCAAAATAATGAGTATCCTGAGGAGCATAATCGTACTTAATATAATATCTGGTAAGCTTGAAAAAAGTCAATTAAGAAATAAAACATATACTGTCTGGAAAGCTGATAGGAAAAAGCGTGAGGCGGCCAAAATCTAAAAAATGACTTGACAGCCTGTTGAAATTGCTGTATATTGTATACGATATATTACATACAAAAGCTTCGCAGGATGCTTATCATGAAAGATCTTGCAATAGAGTTTGACCAGTCTTCCTTCTCTGAAAAAATCTATACCGCAATTCTCCACCATATTATTAACCATCAAATAAAACCTGGTGAAAAACTGAGTGAGGAGCGAATTGCTTCCATTCTTAATGTCTCCAGAACGCCGGTTCGTGAGGCTCTAAAGCGTCTTGCTGCGGATGGTCTTATTGATTATTACCCTCGTCGAGGCGCATATACGAAAGAAATTACTCCTCAGGATATTACCGAACTTTATGAAATCCGGCGCTGTCTTGAGGTACATGCAGCGCGAAAGACTATTGGAAATATCCCAAAAAAGCGCATCAGGTGGATCAACAAGCTGATCGAAAGCTGCCATCTCGCTGAAGGAGTAGACTTTATCGAAGCAGAACTCCAGCTTGACCGCGAAATTCACAAAACTATCAATTCTTGCTGCGGCAATGTCCGGCTGAAAGAAATGCTTGAGAAACTTGACCATCTGGCGAAATTCATGAGAATCCTTCATTTCAACCGCGAGGAACTGGTAAGGGAAAACTTTGTCGAACACGAAGGAATCTGGAACGCCCTTGCCTCTCAGGACGAAAAGCTAATGGTTAAACTTTTGGAGGAGCATCTGGACAACAGAAAAAAATGTCTTTTGGAGCACTTTAGCATAATACATACCAGTGAGGAGGCAATCGGCTGATGAGGCTTTACGAGCATGAAGGGAAAACGCTTTTTCGGAAAGCGGGCATACGGGTTCCTGATGGACAGGTCATTGACATAGATACTGTCCCAAGCCTTATTGAGGATAGTACATGGCCGAAAATTATTAAGGCTCAGGTATTGAAAGGGGGAAGGGGGAAAGAGGGAGCCATTTCAGTTGCAGAAAACAAAAGGGAACTCAGCAGTAAGATAAAATCCCTCCTGAGTACCACGATATTTAGCGAGGAAGTGAACTGTGTTCTTGTCGAAGAGAAACTCTCGATTGAAAAAGAGTTTTTTTTATCCGTAACCTATAAGAACGATCTGCCCGCAATCATCTTTTCCCGTCATGGTGGAGTTGATGTTGAGGAACTGTCCAGGAAGAAACCATCAACGGTGGTAATAGAATCCATTGATATTCAGACCGGTCTTGAATCAAAACACGCCCATAAGATTCTTGCCCTGGCAGGTATCAAGAGTGGTGTTGAGGAATTGACCGATATAATGCTTAAACTGTACAAGTGTTTTTTTACGAACGATGCCCTTATTGCGGAAATAAATCCCCTTGTTCTCACCACTGGGGGTCAGTATGTTGCTGTCGATTCCAAGATTGAACTCGATGATGAAGCTCTTTTCCGTCAGAAAACACTGACACTTCCCGACCGCCGTGATTTTGCCCGTAAAACAACTCAACTCGAAATGCTGGCACTCAAGAACGACCAGATGGATACACGTGGAGCTGCGGGGAGAATGTTTTATGAGATTCCCGGGGGAAACATTATTGTCCTCGCCTCCGGCGGCGGAACAAGCAGTGAAGCTCTTGACAGCCTGTACATGCATGGCGGTCATCCGGCAATCTTCACCGAATACAGCGGCAATCCTACTGCTGAAAAAGTAAAGGGACTTACGAAAATTGCACTCAAATATCCCGGAAATATTTGTGGCATCTGGATTGTTGGAGGACGTGCCAACTTTACCGACATATATGAAACCCTGGTGAACGGAATACTGAACGGAATCAGGGAAATAGAAGGCTTCGACAGGCGTATTCCGATCGTTATCCGTCGTGCGGGTCTCCGTGACATGGAGGCATTCAGCTCCCTCAGGCTTATACGTAAAAATGAAAAATATAACATTTTCCTGCGCGGAATGGAAACATCCATCAGCGACTCGGCTCAACTGCTTATCCATCATATTAATAACTATAAAAAAATGATGAGGAAAGCCCCAAATGGGAATGCTCACGAGTAAAAATAATCAGATTCTTATACAGGGAATAACCGGGAAACAGGGAACTATTATTTGCCGGGATATGCTCGATTATGGTACGAATGTTGTTGCCGGTGTTACTCCGGGCAAAGGGGGCGCTCGAATCTATAATATCCCGGTGTATAATTCTGTTGATGAAGCGCTCAAGCATCACACTAATATTAACGTTTCACTTATCACAGTGCCGAGACAGGCAGCCTGTGAAGCGGTTTTGGAAACAATCGGTAAAAGAAAAATTAAACTGATAAACCTTCTTACCGAGGGTGTGCCGGTTCGGGATATTGCCGAGATTGTCCTGGCAGCCCGAAAAAATGCTGTGCAGCTTGTCGGACCTTCGTCTGTAGGTATCATCTGCCCGGCGGACAATGTTAAGATTGGCGCTATTGGCGGAAGAGACCCGGGAGTATTTTATCCCGGTGAAATCGCCGTCTTTTCCAAAAGTGGCGGAATGTGTTTATCCCTTGCC
>JABHYP010000282.1 GCA_018656855.1 Candidatus Latescibacterota bacterium
AAGCCGCTTCTTTTCCATGAGGTCATTCAGTGTGTTACGGCTGTGCAGTCCGAGTTCGTAACCCTTTTTGAGAAGGCGTAGATCGGCGTTGTCCTCGCGGAGTAGAAGGCGGTATTCCGCACGCGATGTAAATATCCGGTATGGCTCATTGGTACCGCGTGTGACGAGGTCGTCAACCATCACTCCCATATATCCTTCCGAGCGGTCGATGATGAAAGGCTCCCGTTTCTGCGCCTTTAGCGCCGCATTAACGCCTGTCCAGAATCCCTGCGCCGCGGCTTCCTCGTACCCTGAAGTCCCGTTTACCTGGCCGGCGAAATAAAGCCCCTCAACCGGCTTTGATTCCAGAGTTGGCTTTAGCTGTGTGGGAAAGATGAAATCATACTCTATCGCGTAGGCCGGGCGCATGATCTCAGCTTCTTCCAGGCCGGGAATGGAGCGGACAAGCTCTATCTGAATTTCATAAGGAAGCGAATTCCCCGTCCCGCTTATATAAATTTCCTCGGTGTCAAGTCCCTCCGGTTCGAGTATTATCTGGTGAGTATCCCTGTCCGGGAATTTCACTATCTTATCCTCGAACGAAGGACAGTAACGGGCGGACACACCTTCAATGGTGCCGTCATAAAGAGGAGAAAAATGTATATTCCGCTCAACTATCTCCTTGGTTCGGGCGTGTGTATGACCGATGTAGCATGGGACTTGCGGCAGCGGGATAGAACTGGTAAACAGTGAAAACGGCCGCGGAATTTCATCCCCGTGCTGTACGGTGAATGCGCTGAGATCGATGGTGCCCTTCCTGACACGAACGGGAGTGCCTGTTTTCATCCTGCCGATCCCGAATCCGAGCGATTTCAGACAGTCGCCGAGTTTATCCGCTGGAAACTCCCCTGCACGGCCGGAATGGATTTGCTTTCGGCCTATGTGAATGAGACCGTGAATGAACGTCCCTGCGGTTATTATAACTGCCGGGGCCATGAAAACAGCGCCGATGTCATCGCGTACGCCGACAACTGCGCCGTTTTCGACAATTATCTCATCGACAAGAGCCTGTTTGACCTCGAGACCGGGCTGCTGCTCCAGGACTTTTTTCATGAGCATACGATACCGTGCCTTATCGTTCTGCGTACGGGTTCCCTGTACTGCGGGGCCTTTGCTGGTATTTAAAATTCGGTACTGGATAGCGGTCTGGTCGGCTATTTTTCCTATCTCTCCGCCGAGTGCGTCTATCTCCTTTACAAGGTGACCCTTACCCAGTCCGCCGACCGATGGTGAGCACGGCATATGCGCCACTGTATCGAGATTGATGGAAAGAATGAGCGTCCTGCACCCCATACGTGCCGAGGCAAGCGCCGCCTCGCAGCCCGCATGACCGGCTCCGATGACGATGATGTCGTATGTGTTCATGAAATTTCCAGTGATTTGAAAATAATAGGTCAAAAATTGTTTTTATAGATTGAAAAAATAAATGTAAAGAATGATTTCTTTAATATAATGAATGTTTTTTCTTAAACAAAATACTTGCAATATGGCTTTAAATATGTTATTATTAGGTAAATACTTCTCAAGTATCTATAATATTATGCTTAATGGCATTATAAAAGAGGCGCTATTATGGGGTTCTTTAAAGATTTCTCTTTAAAAAAAGTTACTCTGTCACATTATAAAAACCTGATTGACTGTAATTTGGAAATCAATGATTTTTCTATTTTAGTTGGTGCAAACAATTCAGGAAAAAGTAATTTTATTGAACTGTTTACTATTTTGAATAATATTTTTTATGGTGGAGAAAAAGGAAGGGAATATGCCGCAAAAAAAATGTTGTTTTGTGATGAGCCAACTACTGTCACATTCGAATATGAAGCAACAGAAAAAGAAGAAATAATAAAAGCCGAATATAAAATTATTTTTATATCACAAAAAGAAGAAAAAGAATATAATATAAAAATTCTTTTTGAGTCTTTATATTTCAAATCAATTTCATCAACCGGCAATCCTAAAAAGCTGTTTTTAAGGGATAATAAAAAATTAACACTTCGTGTGAAAAATGGAATATTTAAAAAACGTATAATTAATGATCAAATACCAGTTTTTGATGTTTTAAAATCATTATATCCCCAACCAGATGATTTGCCTGACGAATATAATATTATTCTTCCATTATTATTTTTTGTTTCTCCTGCAATAATTTCAGCTCATAAAATGTCTTCTAATTATAACGAAGAAATTGAAGAACTTTTTGGAAATTTATATTCACTTCAAAAACAAAATGATGAAAGTTTTATAACTTTTAAAAAGTACTTTTTAGATATTTTAGAACTTGATGACATTATATTTAAGGAACATTTTCTTGAAGGTGAAAAAAAACAAGAACCTATATATTTTTGTACAATAAAAGAAAGAAATAAAAATAATCTTAAACTAATTGAATATATGTCTGATGGAACTAAGATATTATTTTTATTGCTTTATCATATATTTTTAGACGAACTATCATTGTTATGTATTGAAGAACCAGAAATAGGTTTGCACCCAAAAGCTCTTTCAAAATTGCTTCAACTTTTTTTTAATAAAGAAGTTTCCGCACAAGCAATAATTACAACTCACTCGCCCTATTTAATTAAATTAGTAAATCCTCAAAATGTTTTTGTTTTGGAAGCTAAAGAGAATAGTATGTATTCATTTACAAAGGTTTCAACAATAAAAGACCTAAAAAAACGTTTAAAAAGTAAATATGTTGATTTTGGTGATTTATTTGTCGAAAATTTTAAAACAGATATAGATACAAGACTGGATTGATTATATATGCCAACTAAATCTTGTGCTGAATTTCCCTATACACTTCTCATGGTAGAGGGAGATACAGAAATATTGTTTTATAAGCGCATAAAGGAAACATACTTTCGAAATGCAAGATGTAGTAATCCTAAAAATTTACATGGTAATTGGAGCATAAACACAAAAGTTCTAGATAAAACAACGGCACATCTTAATGCTCACCCTGATACCGAATTCATCATTTGTATTTGTATTGACAGGGAATCACGTAGCGGGAAAGCTCCAATTGATATGGAACCCATAAAAAACGAACTAAACTGCTATCCAAATATAAAAACAGAAAACATACGATTATATGAAGCTGTTCAGGATATTGAGTCCTGGTTTTTTCATGACATCAAGGGTATATATGAGTTTTTGAGGTTTCCCAGAAATTCGCGTAAAATAAGAAAATATATGCCTGTGGAAAAATTTAACCATTTAGATTTATCACGCCTATTTAAACAAGGGAAAAAGGAATACCGTAAAGGGAATGCTTCTGAAAATTTCATAAATCATTTAAACCTTGAAGTAATCAGGAAAAAATCTAAGGTATTAAATGATTTTTGCACTTTCATGGAAGAAACATATAATCAAACATAATAAGACTCCTTAATGCATCAACTTCCTTACAACGATCTCAATTCATTTTACCGCTCCCGCTTCGGCTGCAGAGTGCAGAAGATAACCGTTGACGCCGGGCTTACTTGTCCCAACCGCGACGGCACAGCGGGCACAGGCGGCTGTATTTACTGCAATACACGCGGTTCCGGCACCGGAGCTTCAGCAAACACTTCGATTACCGAACAGCTCGAATCCGCAAAAGCGTTTCTCCGTCAGCGCTATAAGGCGAAGACGTTTATCGCCTATTTCCAGTCATTTTCAAATACATATGCTCCTGTAGAAAAGCTGCGGCGTCTTTACGAGGAAGCGCTTGCTGTGGAGGATATTGTCGGTCTTGCCATCGGTACCAGACCCGACTGTATCGATGATGCAGTGTTAGACCTGCTCGCCGAAATTCATAAACGCACTTACCTGTCAGTCGAGTACGGCCTCCAGAGCATCCATGACCGTACGCTCAAGTTGATAAACCGTGGACACGACGCCCGGAGTTTCCTCGACACAGTATCGCTTACAAGAAAGCGGGGAATGGATGTGGTTGTGCATGTCATTCTCGGACTGCCGGGCGAAAACAAATCCGACATGCTCGAAACCGCACGGGCGCTCGGTGAAAGTGATATTCAGGGCGTGAAAATCCACCTGCTGTATGTCATCCGCGGCAGTCAGCTTCACCGTATGTACGAAAGCGGTTCATACCGGTGCCTGACGCGCAACGAATATGTCGATATAGTCTGCGAATTTCTCGCCCATCTGCCGCCGCACGTCATTATCCACCGCCTGACAGGCGACCCGCACCGTGATGAACTGGTCGCGCCCCAATGGTCTCTGGAAAAAGAAACCAATCTCAGAGCGATACGGGATACGCTAAAGGAGAGAGATTTGTGGCAGGGAAAGTTGTATTAAGAAAACATCAATAAATTTTATTTTCGCTTTTTACATAATGTTGTTCACTTTGGTCTTTTCATTGCTCCACGTAACGTTTCCTTCGTATATGCTGCCAGATAAAACCACCACTGCTTTATCGGGTATGCTGAACTCTATACAGCTTTTCCATATCGAAACCCAAATCCTGTGCTTTTCTGACTAACCGAGTATAGAGTGTCTCGTTGATCCCGGGTGTTCTGCTCAGTATCCACAGGTATTTCCGCGAACTGCTGGTTACCATGGCATATGTGTAGTTTTCACTATCCAGATCGATCACCTTATACTCGCTCGAAAAGAACCAGAAGAATTTGACTTTCAGGCGAGCGGGAACCGCCGGGTCGGGAATCCAGGCTTTCCCTTTAATCGATTTCCATTCCCCTTTCTTTGACTTAAAACCCCGGTTGACAACCTCGATGTTTCCGTCATCCTGCAGTGTGTAGGTAGCCGTCACCCGTTCCAGATTTTTTTCAAACGAATGGGGAAGGCGGGCAATCTCATACCATGTTCCGGCATAGCGCGTAATATCTAAGTCTCCGACAGCGGGAACAGATTCGGTGCTCATTTTTTTTGGTGTAAAACAACCGATCATGGTAACACTCACTATTAGTGAAAGGTGTAAAACAAATTTATATTTTTTAGGGGGCATAGGGTGTCCTTGTTTTGTAAAGATGCCTAACGACATTTTTTGTGGTGTCAGGTTTTAAGGTAGTGAACATGATAAAAGCGGAGAACTTCGAAAGTACTAATAATTCGAAAATTACGCCAGTGCCTAGTCGTCCATTGTTAAATTTCGTTAGCCTAATGAATTGTGGAGAAGAAATAGAGAGAAGAAGGAAAAGAATTTTATTTTAGAAAATCTCTTGAAATACCTCATCCAATCTTTGATTAACATCACCGCTAAATTCAGCATGAGGTACATTAAGTTTTCGTAGAATGCCTAAGAATTTTTGATAACCATTCTCTTGTCTGAGTTGCACCCATTCAACCTCTAAATCTTCTGCCTGTGTTTTATTTTTATCTGATAGTTTGTCGGCTACGAAAATATCAGGTTCTCTCGCAAAAATTGCATCTGCACTTTCTGGATTTCCTTTACCCATCAATTTAACTTCACAACGTAACTTTTTATTTTCTAACGATAATATATAAAAATCAACTTCTCTAAATGAGACAGGATTATCACTTTGCTCATAAGATTCAAATGGTACGTTGTAAAGTTTACATAAAGTAACCATTATGGGTTTTTCTATTTGTTTGCCAACAGCACTCCACAAACCACCTCTAATTTCTGCTCTTTTAACAGCGAGTGTATTGATTATAATCAGACTTTCGTTTATCGTGAGGTCGACACTAACACCTCGGAATTTAATTGTAAGTGTTATTTGTAAATCTTCGTCTGATTCAAATAGTCAAGAGTTTATGATCACTACAATTATGTGTTTTTTATTCAGATATGATTGTCTGCAGGTTATTAATATTGTCTGCAAATTCTTTTGGATTGAATAGGTGGCCATTTTTGTAACTATCATCCACGAATTCGACTACCTGCCACGTCCAAGTTTCTTCTCCACTTGCTTTAGCTACTTTTATTGGCTTTAAGAATGCACCAGTTGTAAAGATCAACTCTTCTTTTTGAGTTTTTGAAAGTTTCATGCCTTAACCTCATTCAAGAATTGTTTTTGGAGAAGTGTGAAATTCTTTACAGAGTCAAAGAATTCATCCAATTCTGAGTAATTTTTAAATATATATTCCTGTTTTATTTTATGAAATGGTTTTTTCATTACTTCTCTTTCAAACTTACCTCTGATATTTTCATCAGCAATAATGAACATCTTTATTTTTAACTTATTAACTTGATATAAACGTAATAATCCTTTTGTTACATCAGTTGAATGCTCAACTTCAAAAGCATGAGTTGGAAATCCTTCTTCATCAAACCAAATCACATCGATAAATTTTATAGTATCTATCTGTTTCGGAGGAATATAATCTTGAGGAATATTGGCTTCAGAACAAAGGTCACCTAAATTACCATAAACACTGTTTTTTGATTTATCAGGAGTGTAAGTTCGATAGCCGAGGTAACTGCCTATTAAGATTAATTTTGCTTGAATATCGCAATGCGAAATTTGTTCAGCATCTTGAATCTCAATATTAATAATCTTACTAACTGCCTTTAAACGACTTAGATTTTTTGTTCGATTTCCATAATAGATTTCACTTACTCTGTTCAAATATAGTTCGGGTATTTCTTTAATGTAGAGACCATCTTCAGTTAGTACATTATGAAATTGTAAATCACCATTCTTTGTTTTAACCAACCTATTTTGATGTATAATTAATTGGGATAAAGAACCAACACACAAATCAATTTTTGATTGATATTTCTTTGCTACAACAAAAGCTCCTTCTTTGTTATAATCCTGTAGTTGTTGAAATAAATTTGGTCTAATTCCATGCCAATCATTCTTTCCACCAAAAATAACATAATACATCCCTTTTTCATCAACAAATAGTTTCCTTGATGGTTTTATAGATTTCAATTTAGATTGCTGGATTTTCTCCAACTCTTTAATAACAATATTTCTATCTTCGGTTGTAAATTTTTTAGTCATCTTTTAAACTTTCATGCTGCTTTTGCAAATGTCCCGCTACCTCCAAATGGATCAAAGACCAAATCATCTATAAATGAGTAAAAAGTTATGACTCTACAACATAATTCAACTGGAAAAACCGCAGAATGTATTTGGTCGAAAGTAGGGTCGATAGACCAAACGTTAGAGGTTTCATATTTGTCTAAAACTTTACTTTTATTTATTATTTCATTACTATATTGACGGATATTCCAGTCTAACAACTTGTGGGTTATTTTTCGATAAACCATTAGGTACTCAGTACGTGGATTAGGTTTGTATCCTAATGGTTTGCGGTGTTGCAAAAATCCAGCGTTTCTATTTTTGACACTTGCTTCAGGTTTTATCCATACTATATCATCTATAAATTCCCAACCCATTTCAAGTAAGTGTGGATGTATATCAAAAGGTATAGAATATCTTTTGCTTGAATGTTGTCTGCTAACTCTGGGAATAATAATTGGAGAAGTATTTAAAATAAAAAAGCGTCCTTCCTTTGTTATTCTATGGACATCTTTAAAAACCTCTTTTAAAAAACTTTAAATAATCCTTATAGCTCTGATAAATTGAATAGTCTCGGGCATTATAATATGGGGGAGATGTAAAAGTTAAATGAATAGATTCATCAGGAACATGATTCATTGTTTTTCTAACATCACCATGCACAACAACATTTTTCATAAAATGAGGAGATTCTGAATGTTTCTTTATACGTTGAGTAACAGTTTCTGATTTTGAAAACTCTCTCTCTATTACAGATTGAATCATTTCGTTAGGGTGATGGGCTAAATTCTTTAATTGTTCCCTTACATTTTTATGATTTTTGAAAACCAGAAGAGCTCGAACTACTTGCAAAACGATTTTAGGATCTGAATCTTCTAATTTTTTAAGTAAAAAAGGAATTGCTTTTTCAGATCTCATTCGACCAATAGAAGAAATTGCCTCCCGCCGAATCATCGTATTTTTTTCATTTTGAGCCACATGTGTTACAACACCCAAATATCTATCAGTGTTTAATATTCCTATATTTTTAACAGCTAATAGTCTAATCTTATCATTTGGATGTTCTATAAGAGAAACAAAGCATTGACCGTCAAAATCGTTTGGTAAACGTCCTATGCTTTTCAGAACGCCATGCAAATTGATATTATTTTCCTTAGGATCTAAGAGCTTGGATAAAAGTCCGTTTTTTTCTTTAATTATTTGATGAATATATTGTTTTGGTATCATCACCTCTCCCTATTACACGGTTAATCAAGTACCTTGTCTAATATAACAATTTTGTTTAAAAAGGCAACGACCAACTTCACATCCAAAGTACTGCATATCTAATAATTAACCCTAAAATTATCAATGTAACATTTCAAAGCTATTTGCCGATAACAAAATATATCAATAACAATAAAATTATACATTTGTCAAGTATATTAATATTTTTTAAAATTTACCCGGGAGAAATCGAAATTGTTATGGAGAGAGATTTGCGGCAGGGAACGATTTATACGAAACTTCTTTAAATTTTATACTCAATTATGTCGAATGATGTTCACTAAAAAGTTTACTATAAAAGTTTCCCCTCAAGCACCTGGGCTGCCACTATAACAGCGCCGAGCGCCGGTGCATAGGGTGGGGAGTAGGCGAGATCGAGCGTGGTGAGTTCGGGAACGGTAATTTTTCCCATGAGCGACGCCGCGGCAGTATCGATTACCTTATCAACAGAGCTGTCGCCAACAGCCTGTGCGCCGAGCAGCTTCTGACTTTTTCTGTCTCCGATAAGTTTAAGTGTGACCTCTCCGCCGCCGGGGTAATAGGCTGGTCTTGCCGGAGTTGTAACCGTTGCCGAAACAGGATTGAAGCCCGCTTCTTTCGCTTCACGTTCGCTGATGCCGGTTCTGCCCACTGCGAGGTCGAACACCTTCACAATAGCGGTACCGAGCACGCCGGGAAACTTGCTGTCGCCGCCGGCAATATTGGCTCCGGCCACGCGCCCCATTTTGTTCGCTGTAGAACCGAGAGGCATCCAGTAGGGGTGATCGCAGACAAGGTTAATTGATTCGGCACAGTCTCCCGCGGCGTAAATA
>JABHYP010000283.1 GCA_018656855.1 Candidatus Latescibacterota bacterium
AGTCAAAGAATCAAAAAAACGACATTCCGAAAGCATGATAGCGGTTTCAACGGGCTTTTTAGTAGAGAATTGAAGAACAGACACTTCAGGGACAAGCTCACTCACTAGGTTAATCTCAAATTCGCTATCGTCAATAAAAACTATACTCTCCAGCCCTATATTCAGTTCATTAGCTATCGCTCTAATATTGTCCGCCTTGTTAGACCAATTAATGCGCATGGAAGCAATATGTTCTTCCTTGATGAGCATGTAAGGATGATTCCTTATGACCTCTATCACATCTTCTTCGTTATTTTTGCTGCATATGGCAAGAATCACACCCTTATTGAACAGATTTAAAACTTCTTGTTGAAAAGCCTGGTAGCACGAACCTGGATGGGATGCTCCAAGTTTAATTCCCTCAATACCATCCTCACCAATAATCCCCCCCCAAAGAACGTTGTCGGCGTCAAGAACAATACATTTACACGTTTTTGCCAATAATATCCGTATAAAAGCGGCCACAAATTGCGCAATCTCACGAAACCCCTCTAATGTATACGGGATCCGCCCAATGTGCCAGAGTCGATGATCATAATATTTTTTTGCTCCAAGAGTGGACAATGGGGTGTTAAGATCTAAAAAGTATGCATTCTTGATCGCTGCCAATTTTTCTTGCAACCTGTAGTTAAGAGAACGAATTGTCTCACGTTGACCGACAATCCCAGCTTGGCTTTCAAGCACCCCCATCGCTGGGGCATAAGGTTCTTCAAATCCGCTGAATATTATTGGACAAGATGTTTTCAGTCTAATTCCATCTAATATATTAGAAAACACTCCAACAACTCTATCCATTTCTTGCTTAACCTCTTTATTCGAAAGAGCCGAAAATCGAAAAGAGAGGTCTGGAGATAACGTCCAGAGAGAGAGAAATACGAGCACACAATCAGTTGTAGATGCTATGGGACCTTGCTGACAACCTACTGACTCCTGGTATATATTGTCGTATTCTCCGAGAGAAATCGACATATTGGAACCTAATTGAAGTCCCTCATATTTGAGAAACGACTCAATTGGCTCAACCATTATATTCCGCAATATGGAAACAGAGTAAACAGGCAACCTGCTATCGTCAGTTTCGGCAAGCAAAGTATTTATCTCCGCGTACGAGAGTGAGTATATATAGTTTCCGTCCTTACCGCTTATTATCTTCAGCATCTTTGAGTACTTTCCAGTAGTTATAATGCCAAGAGCGATAACGCCAATCAGGGCATTTTAAGCAAATAGGAATTTCATTCCCCTTTCTTCGGAGATGCATTTCCCTAAAAGATTCAAAAATCTTTCCTCTCCATATGCTTTCTATGGAGTACTCCATTATATTAGCAAATTTTTCGTTAAAGGCGATATCTTCTCCGCACAAAGTAACGTCCCCGCGTGAATCTATATTGAGCCGTTCGAACAACCATGGACAGGGAATCCGTTCTTCCAGTGGGAGATATGGAGTTTCGTCTGCGGAGTGGTTTGCATTTATTCCCCATGTCAGATATTTCCGAATCTGAACTTTGTCCACAATCTTTGTCCAGTAGGTTTCAGCCAGATTAACATCAATCCCTTTTTGATCAATGATGCTGGCGATAATCCGGGTTTCAGCTTTTAATTTGTCCCGTATTTCAATAGCCATACTAACGTTTCTATTTAGGATTTTCCAACTCAGTCCTGGGCGCACCATATCATATTCGGTAATATTCCCCGCATCAACGCTGAATTCGATGGCATCTACCCCCGCTTCGATAAGTACGTTAAGATTTTCTTGATGAAATCTGGATCCGTTTGTTATAAGTCCGATTCTGCACCCTTTTTCTTTTGCGTATCGCATAAGCTCTGTTGCCTTAGGGTGCAGCATGGGCTCGCCTCCGCCGGAAATACGTAATAAGCTGCGGTACTGCCCGCACTCATCAGCAATTCGTTTAAAAATAGCTTCCGACATGATCATTGCGTCCTTATATGTGGCGCGAATTTCAGAATTATTGTAGGGACAATTAGGACATCTTGCATTGCATACATAAACAAAAGAGAGCACGACCATCATGGGAAATTCCTGCGCATCTTCTCTTATGCCATAATGCTTCTGTGTGTGAGTTATCAATTTTTTCGGCATTTTTTATTAGTCCTTTATTATAGAGTAAAAAAAATTACCGATTAACGATATATTTAAACATTGCTTTCATAGGTATCAATTTTCGATTCACATTTTTTTGAATATTTTTTTTCAAGCCGGTGAATATCCTGCTGAATTCTCCACAACTCCTGCCGTGTAATACTATTTTGTGTGGTCAGTACGCCGAAAATAAATAACAAAATAGCGATTGTAATCAAGGATCCTGATGTTAAGAATAAAAATATCGCAGTTTTACCAAATATAAAGTGAAGTATCCCCCATAAAAAAAACAACAATCCGATAGCGGCTATGGCTACACCCGAGCCCCACAGATACCGGACCGGATTTGATAGGATTCCGAAAAAAAGGTGAGACGAAATGAGTTTATTTAGATTTGAGGAAGAAACTCTTTTCTTTGTTCTTTTCGTATTTGAATGGAGCTTATCGTCTTTCCATTCGAGAATGCATGGTATCTCCTTGATTTTGTAGCCAAAAGCAAGTGCTTTTAAAACAACTTCAAGATGAAATTCTTTTTCTTGCTCCGTAGTCGGAAGGTTTTTTATAATCTCAGCCCGGTATGCCCGTGTCATCCCAGTAAACATCGTAACTTTTTTAGAAACGAGAAATCGAATAAATATGTTTCCCCAAGTACTTAATAAAACACGTTTCTTGGGTACATTTCTATATCCCCCGCCCGGTAGGTGTGGAGATGCGATTACTATTTCCACCGAAGGATCTTCAGCACATACCTTCACAAGATCCAATACTATGGTTTCGCCCCATGATGCATCTATCTCAGTTGTCACTATAATATCACCACTTGCAACATTAATTCCCTGTTTGAGGGCATATCCCCGTCCACGGTTTATCGGATATGAAATCAGCAGAACATTATTA
>JABHYP010000284.1 GCA_018656855.1 Candidatus Latescibacterota bacterium
CGTGACAAATATAACATTCTTTTTAAAACGTGTAAATGCAGTGGCTATACGGTATTAACTTGAAAATTAATAAGTTATAAACCTTCATCAAAATGCTCCAAATATGTTTCGGGAGCAAGAGGCCGGAGGTTCAAATCCTCTCACCCCGACCAGTAATAATATCAATGACTTATGCAGATATTGAACCTCTTTAAATTCGCTTCATGTTTTCAATTCCCAGCACTATTACCATCTAATAAGTTGTTTTTCCAGCTACTGCGGTTGCTTGGCCGAAGAAGCTACGTCGTGTTGTAATATTCATCATTCCTCTTTATGTATTTAGCATTTTATGTTAGCGCCAACCATTAAACACTCCGTGCGACACGGAATCCCATGTAGTAACTCTGGTTTATCCCTGACCAGCTACAGAAAGCGGCTCTGGTAAAGGAACGGCAAACAGCAGCGTCGCTGAACCAGCCTCCCCCACGGGTTATATTTAAGCTGTGATAGTAATTGAAGCCCGGATTTTCACCTTTTGGAAGATATTGCCGGTATGCAAGTTTTGGATTCCAGTTATCCTCACAAAATTCAAATACATTACCGTGCATATCGTAGAGTCCCCAGGCATTTGATACTTTCTGACCTACAGGATGGGTTTTACCACCGCTATTGCCCCTGTACCAGCCGGCTCTTGCCAAATCTCTTTCGCCGTTTCCAGTATAGAATAACGTTGTCGTATCTGCTCGACAGGCATATTCCCATTCTGCCTCGATTGGCATCCTGAAGCCATTCTTTAAAGGATTACATATTCCCGTTTTTTCATCATAACATGGTTGAAGGTCGGCAGCCTTACTTAATGAATTGCAAAACGTTTTTATTTCATTTGGGCCCAAATTGGTCACTGGTAGGTCATCACCTTTAAAAGCAGAGAAATTTTGAGCGTCCATACTCTCATACTGTGCCTGAGTAACCTGAGTTTCACCCAGCTGAAACGCTTTCAATGTTTCTTTGTGAACAGGCTGCTCATCCATGAAATACTTATTGATATTTTTATCGAGTGAAAAATCTTCCTTCCAGTCATGTCCCATCATATAACTTCCCGCTGGAATGGTTACCATCTTAATACTCTGTATCACTTCTGTCTTAGCCATCTTATTCTCCTTTTCTATATCCTGTAATCATATCCGTTTAAATAGTATTCTTGGGTTAAAACAATCATCCCTTTACAGGAATATCTTTTTTCAAAGCCCAGTATGCACCGCGACGGAAAAGTTCTAAATAATTCGGGTTTTGAAATGCAAAATAAGTATGACCGGCAAGAAATCCACAAACACGGCCCTTGTTCTTTTCCGTACACCATCCTCCGTAATCCTGACGTTTATCATCAAGACCAAATGTTTCATAAAGGGGTATGGTATCAGGGTCTGTTATTTCAGCACCAAAGTTTTCATCGATCGGTATATCAAAATCTTTCATTCCTTTGGTAATGGGGTGGTTCTGATTAAAATTGTTGCATCGGACTGTCTGAAGAGGTCCATGTATAATTGCATTTACTCCAAGCATGTTTGTAAATTTTTTCTTTGCCATTGCCCAGATACAGCAGTGGATGCTCATAAATGCCATACCACGGTTTGTTACATTATCTACGATCGCATCCTCGAGCTCATCGGTCATATATCGATCGTTTTCCGGAGCCGATTCAAATACAGGGCCAGGAATCCATCCGGGTACACCGCCAGCCCAGCGTTCGATCATCATAAGATCGGCATCGCTGATAAGTTCTGGAGTCACATAACGGGCATCATGAACAGAATAAAACTTCCAGCCCGCTCTTTCACAAATTCCCCTAAGCGCCGGTTCCTGGGCCATGAAGTTATGTAAAACGTCACCGCCAAGAAATACCACTTTGGTTTCACCTCTGGCTTTTGGTTTGATGTCTTTCGGTAAAGCTGTGTTTCCTTCCGGAGTGATGATCCCGGCAGATGCCAGCGCAGCCATACCAACCTTGATAACGTTTCTTCTAGTTGTTTTTTTGGGTGAAGACATATTTAGCCCCTCAAAAATTAGGTTTTGAATGAATTATATGCGTGTTAATTATGTAATTAAGAACAAATTATATCATAATGCCATAAATTATGTCCTTATCCTATACTCCCCATATCAAAATCATGAGGGCAATTAACTCCGAATATTTATGCTTTCAATTCCATAATATTGCTTTTAATCATTTCAAACAAGTTTTTCCTTTGGATTAGTTTACTTTTTTACCTTGATTCATTTCTTTGATTGTACTGAAAGTAGCCACCGAGAGAAAGCTATCCCCTGTTTTGCGTAAAAAGGCTTTGAGTTATCCTGCATAGCATCGCAATCGTTCTATCCGAGACTATATCAAGGAAAAAATGCTCATCAAGAGGCGAACAGACTCATTATGAAGAAGGAGATCATGGACACAGGTAATGCGCATCTTCCCGAACGAACAATCTGCATTCGGCTCGACTAATAGTTTCAAAACCGGAGCCATTTTTACCTTTATATATTACCATATTAAAAGCTCGCAAATCGTTTCCTTTGCTCCTCCAGAAAAAAAGCAGTTGCTTCAAACAAAATTCATATTAAATTAACTCAGGGCGTTATACGGAAACCATTCTTGCGGATTATATTTCAATAGTATAAATAAGAATAAGGAGCGCGTCATGGAATTTATACATAAAAAAGGGAAAAATATGGGACATATCCTCATGTTTACCCTCAGCACCTGTGCATGGTGTAAAAAGACAAAGCGCCTTCTTAACGTATTGGGTGTTGATTACTACTATATTGATGTTGATCTCCTTGAAGGTGAGGATAAACATCAGGCCGAGAGGGAATTGCATACATGGAATCCGCTTGGATCATTCCCCACTATTGTAATTAACAACGAACATACTATTGTGGGTTATAGTGAGGATGAAATCATGGAAAAAATAAAGGATTGATAAAAGATGGATGTAACCGATCAGGAAGTTGATAGTCTTTACAAACGTCTCGACAGTGAGGCTATACAATCAGGTTATAATATAAACCCTGACATTGAGTTTACTCGTGATCTCATACAAGGCCTGATTATTAATGAGAAGCGGTACGGGTATCTGTCATGCCCCTGCAGGCTCGCTTCGGGAAATAAAAATAACGATCTTGATATCATCTGCCCCTGCGATTACAGAGACACTGATTTGGTAGAATTTGGCACATGTTACTGTGGCCTTTATGTCTCAGAGGAGATCATCAGCGGCAAGAAGATTGTCACAAAGGTACCCGAACGGAGACCATTGCCCTCAAAACGAGAAAATTCAGCATCCGAATCCGAAAAACTGAATGTGACTGCCTTGCCACACACCGTATGGAGATGCCGTGTATGCGGGTATCTCTGTGCCCGCGAAGAACCACCGGAAGTATGTCCGATATGCAAGGTTGCTAAGGAACGGTTCGAACGTTTTAGGTAACATACCTACAATAACGCTTTAAGATAAAGGTGACTCCTATGGAAACGAGACGCTCGTTCATGAAAAAGTCCTCGCTCACTGGTATCGCCGGAATCATGGCTGCGGGGAAAGCGCCAGCATTCGCGCAGGACATGAAGCTCCTGAAACTCAGCAGACTCGGGCTCGGTTCCCACAATTTCCTTTCGCCGTTCAAGAATCCGCCCAAAGCGTTCAAGGACACAATAAAATGTAAGCCATACGCGGTGTGGGACGACATTCCGGAGGTTGCTGATGCGATGAAGGCTAACCTGTTCGAAAAGGTTATGCGAGACCCTGTCGAGGTGGTAAAGGAGTCGGACGGTGTACTGATCATGCATGCCGACTACCGCAAAGTATTCGAACTGGCCCAGCCAGCTCTCGAAATGAGCAAGCCTGTATTCATCAACCGTCCTTTTACAGCGACCATCGCCGATGCCGAGGAAACGGTTCGCCTCGCCCGTGCATATGATGCGCCACTCATGAGCGCTTCATCCCTCGAATTCCAGCCAGAAAATGTCGAAATGCTCCGGTTCATTAAGGCTAAGGGCCCTCTTCGTGCGTATGAAGCCTATTGTATGGAGCCACATTTCACCTGGCATTTTCCTCATGTGATCAACTACGCTCACGCGGCACTCGGCGGCGATATCGACACCGCTTATTTTGCCGGTGACTATGTTATGGAACTTCGCAAGTGGACACTCGATAAGAAGCCTCTCGGCTCATCGCTGGTAGTGCTAACCTATA
>JABHYP010000285.1 GCA_018656855.1 Candidatus Latescibacterota bacterium
GACCTGACAGAACGACTCGGCGCGATAGGTATAGACACAAAAAAAATCGGGCTGGTTCCCAATGCTGTGGAAGCTGATTTTTCGGGCGATGTAACCGATGAAGCCGTCGGGAAATTAAAAAGTACACTCGATATCCCCACGGACCATACGGTCGTTCTTGCTGTCGGACGAATGGTGTACGTAAAGGGATTCAACTACCTGCTCGAAGCGTTTGCGCGTGTAATAGGTGAGATACCCGATGTTACGCTCGTTCTTGCCGGCGGCGGCATGCTTTTAAACGAGATGAAAGAACTCGCCGGGCGTCTTGGTATCGGCGACAGGGTGCGAATACCGGGAGCGGTCATGCGCGATGAAGTTCCGGTTTATTTTAAAATGGCGGATATTTTTGTCACTCCTTCGATACGGCATGAAAGCGGAGCTGTGGATGGTCTCCCTGTAGTGGTACCGGAAGCGATGGCGGCAGGGCTCCCGGTGATAGGTTCAGATCTTAGCGGTATTCCTGTGCTGGTCAGGGACGGCAGCAACGGGGCGCTCGTGAAGGAACGCGACGTAAAAGGTCTTGCTGAAGCCATGAAGATGCTTATCCGCAACCCGGCAAAAAGGAGGGCTTACGGTGAACGGTCGAAGCAAATCATCAAAAACAGTGTCAATTATGGGAATATTGCAGGGTACTTATCTACTCTGTACAGAGAGATTGCACAAAATAGAACACCAGCCGAGGATATAACACCCTTCGAAATTGATTGAGAACATTATTAATTCGAATCATTTTTACTTTAAATAGACTAAATTGTTCTTTTAATAAATAATGTGACATATACAGCTTAAATCAGGCACAGTCATTACGAAGCCTAAGCGAAGCACTCACCTCTCTTGGATTGCTTCGCCCACTCCTTTCACTCGCAATGCCGTACGGTATTTACGTTACGGTATTTATGAAACTGTGTACTTAGGATGGCGCAAATTTTGAGTGATGGAAAGATTTGTATTTCTCTTGCGACTTTGCATCCTGGCTAAAGGAAAAAAAGAATTATCCTGCTTGAATTCATCCCCAAATATCTTCATTTGTGTTTCGGCCTATTTTTCTTATATTTAATAATTCTATAGAGTGATAAGGTTTTTATATTCCAGTAATTCTTTAATGGAAGAAATATATGGTGAAGAAAAAAAAGCCGGGTGTATCAGGGGAGAAAAAAGGTGTTCCCACCGCTTCACAGAAAAAGAGTGCTAATACCTTTTCTGAGTTTCTTTCAGGCCCCAAATCAAAGTGGGCATTTTTTGCTATTTACCTGATTGTTACAATTTTTCTTTTCAGGGATTTCCTCTTCAGCGATGACATGTTATTAGGGCTGGACACAATCCCAGATGGGATTTACACCCGTCAATACTACAAGGAATATCATGCCGAGTACGGGGGTATTCCACATTGGAATCCGCATATCCTCGGCGGCCTCCCTTTTATAGACGCTATGCATGGCGATACGTTTTACCCCGGCGCCTGGCTGAAGTTTTTTATGCCGCTGACACGGGCGCTCGGCCACAAGCTTGTCTGGCATGTTTTCCTTGCAGGTATAACCATGTATCTCTACCTGAGGACGCTGAGAATCAGACGCGACGCTTCCTTTCTCGGCGGTCTAATGTACATGCTGGCGCCCTCGTTTGTGACGCTTGTTCATCCGGCGCATGACGCGAAAATGTATATTATAGCCCTGCTCCCCCTTGCATTTGCACTGCTCGAGCGCGGGATTAACAATCCCCGTTTTGTAACATTTGCCGGTCTTGGCGGTGTTATGGGACTTCTCATACTCACCTCACATGCTCAGATGGCATATTACTCCTACTGGGCAATAGGCCTTTATTTCATTTTCCGCCTTTTTGTTCTGGACAGAGGTACTACTAAAAAGCTTGAAATAAATGGTATTACAAAACGCACCGTAATGTTTGTTGCAGCGGTAATCATCGCTGTGACAATGGGTGCTGTCCAGATCCTCCCTGCATATAAATTCACAACAAAACAGTCTGTGCGCTCAGGAGAGGAACGCACGGGATACAAGTACGCCACCTCATGGTCGATGCATCCGGAGGAAACAATGGGAATGGTTGTGCCGTCGTTCCCGGGATTCATCGATTACAAAAACCATGACCTGTACTGGGGAAAAAACTTCTTCAAACTCAACACAGAATATCACGGTATCCTGCCGCTGGTTCTGGGCATCATGGCGCTTCTGATGCTAAGAAACAGGCTTAAGTGGTATTTCCTCGGTATTGCTGTTCTTTCGCTCGTCTATGCTCTCGGGGCAAATACCCCTTTTTACAGGCTCTTTTATGCGTTTGTCCCCAGTGTAAAAAATTTCCGTGCACCGAGCATGATCATATTTCTCTTCTGTTTTGCTTTTGTGACACTGGCATCGATGTTCATATCATCCATTCTCGATGATGATTCAACTTTGAAAGAAAAAAATAGAACCCTGCTGTATACAATTGCTGTTATAGCCGGTCTTGCCGTGATTATTTCTCTCATGGGGCAGACGTTCTTTGATATGTGGAGAGCGATTTTCTACAAAACCGATCCTTACCCAGAATTACAGAGAGCCAAGATAATGGCAGCAAATATCCCTTATTTCAGGAGCGACATGTGGAGAATAGCCGTGCTTGTGTGCGCGGCGCTCGGTGGGATATGGATGTTCATGTCAAAGAGAATCGGCACGTATGCTCTGACCGGTCTTCTCGCACTGGTAATTTTCGTAGATGAAGCGCTTATCGACAGCCGGTTTATA
The DNA here is from genome assembly GCA_018656855.1 of Candidatus Latescibacterota bacterium. Taxonomy (GTDB): domain Bacteria; phylum Latescibacterota; class Latescibacteria; order Latescibacterales; family Latescibacteraceae; genus JABHYP01. The sequence continues at coordinate 2,778 of JABHYP010000285.1, forward strand.
ACAACAATCAATCCTGCATCAAATCCCGCCATTGCACCTGATCAGACAGTAGCCGAGCTTCAAAAAAGAATGGACGAGAGCGGGCCATTCAGAATACTGGGGATTGCAAGTGGTAAAAGCGCCAATTATTATGCCATGTTCGGCCTCCATACCGCAGACGGTTTTCATAATAATGAATTGCAGTCATACGAGTTGTTCAGGGGCGGCAGGGGAAACGAAAATTTCTTACTGTACTGGGTTGAGGGCGGATCGCTCAATCCCGATAATGTTACTAAGAACAACTTTTTGAATATCGCCGGGGTTAAGTATCTTATAATTGCCATGACGGATGGACCTACGGTTCCCCTGGAAAACAATGCGGCATTCGACCGTGCGTTCATCGTTCACAATCATGTCGTTGTTTCAAGCGATTCCGCTGCGGTCGAATTGCTAAAGGACAGTTCGTTCGATCCCTCGGAAACGGTTATCATTACCGGGGAGCCGGGCATCAGGTTTCCGGAAAGTTCCGGTTTGAGCGGCGAGTCGAAAGTGGAAAGCCTGACATATACAAAAGACGGCGCTGTAATCAAGGCAATTTTTCATAAACCGGGATTTCTGGTATTAGCTGACAACATGGTTCCTTACTGGCATGCGGATGTGGATGGAAAGCCCGCAGCCATTTACCCCGCATACGGAACTTTCATGGC
>JABHYP010000286.1 GCA_018656855.1 Candidatus Latescibacterota bacterium
ATGGTGTATCTACCGCGGTTTCACATATATTGCTCTTCTTCTGACTTCAGCCGGCCGTGAAGCCGGTTTTCTAATACTCATTCGCCATTTCGAGTTTTTTCCATCTATCGTAACTGCTGCCCCATCATTTTCAGCCTGGCTGGTGTGGTGTATCGGAATTGTTCTGGCACTTTGCATTCTTATTTTAACAGCCACATCAGTTTCCCGTATTGCGTTTGAGGATTTGAGAGGAAATGAGCTTTTTCAGATAAAGGACGCCCGTCAATTTTCGAAAACACATGGGCTTACGGCTGTCATTTCACTGGCTGTTACTGGAGTTTTATTAATAATATTCTTTGGACCATATAGTCTTCTAGGTTTATTCGGACGTATTCCTGTTTTAGGAGAATTAACTGTCGCTCTATTGTCAATTCCTTCCTTTTTCTGGGGGCTTGCGGGAACTTCCGTACTCATCGTGTTTATCATCGGACTGGCGCTTGCTCCGGCCATTACAGCTTGTACCGGTGAAGATGCGCTCGAAGTTATCATCCAGTTGTTCTCGTCCGTATTTAAACAACCGTTTAAGCTGGTAGTGTATGAAATTATTGCAGAAATAGCGGTCACAATAAGTACATTAATCCTCATTGCGGTTTCATTTATTACACTTCATTTCATGATGGTGATAATAGAAATAGGCATGGGATATACATTCAACGAAATTCTGACAGTTGCGCTGTATAGAATCGCTTTTCTTATGGAATCACCTGCGTTAGTTTATAAGATTATTGAACTTGGTGATTTGCATTATATTCCTTATATTGTCGACACAGAAATGATTACACCAACCATTCAGGCGGCAGGGTGGATTCTGGGTATTTCACTGCTGCTTGTTTTCACCTGGATCGGCTCTTACTTCTTCAGTGGTTTTTACAGCTCACAGGTGATTATTTATCTTGTAATACGAAAGCATAAAAATGGTGATGATCTCAGAAAGAAAACCCCTTCAACTCAATTCGTCCCGGAGATTCCAGAAAAAGATTTACTTTCCGGGAAAAATTAGCTTCCATTACTGCATTTGATAAAATGCAGAAACGGAGAGGCATATGGTCAACTTCCTTAAAAAAATCCCTCTCTTTTCCTCACTCGGTGAAAAAGAGCTGGATGCAATTAACAGAGTTTCCTTCACAAAAAAATTCATGAAAGACCAGATTATCCTTCTTGAAGATGAAGATGGGGATACTCTTTTTACCATTACCAAGGGTAAAGTCAAGGTTACATCATTTTCAGAGCATGGCAAGGAAGTAATCTTTTCAATCCTTTATGATGGTGATTTTTTCGGTGATATGTCTTTGCTGGATGGAAAACCCCGGTCGGCATCAGTGGTCGCTATTGAGGACTCGGAAGTCCGCCTGATCAGGCGGACGGATTTTATCAAATTGCTTGAAAACCACCCCGGTATAGCGTTAACGCTCCTTGAAGAACTTACATCGAGGCTGCGCAAGGCTGATGAGCGTATTGAAAGCCTTGCTCTGCTTGATGTCACCGGCCGCATGGCAGGTATTCTTCTCCAACTCGCGGAAGAAAAGGGTGATCAAACTCCTGAAGGTGTCGTTATCAAGTCAAGGCCCACTCACCAGGAACTCGCCAATATGGCCGGTACAACACGTGAAACTGTCACGAGAGTTTTGAAGCAGCTTGAGGTTAAGGATTATATAGTCATATCCGGTAAGAATATAACCATAGTTGATCCGGAAAATTTAAAACAGGATCTGTACTTATAGCTTATGGTTTTAAAGGGCTAAGAGAAAAGAGTAAATTATGAATACTCAAATTCTCAATGTTCGACTCTGAAATATGACAACAGACAACTGGGCAAAGACTTATCTGAAAACTGAAAATATTTTTTACAGGCAATAACTGATAAAAAACTATTTCCTGCTATTACTCTAACATTCTGCCATAAATTGAATTATAATAGCCGGTTTTTAAATTTAAAGCCTAATATGCTTTACAAAAAATAGTATTTGTACAATTTCTCATACAGGTTTCATATAGATAATGAACATACTTCTTCTCTCGACAGATACTGAAGTTATCTCATCCGTGAGAGACTATACACACCATAACAATCACCTTCTTACAGTCGCATCTGAAACAGACAGGGCAAAACCGGAAATTGAGTCACGTTCTTATGATGCTGTTCTCATGGACTGCTCGATTCGGCCATCCGAACTCATAGGTTTCTCCTCAAAAACTTCTGACGCTCTTACCGAAACTGTTGTACTCCTCATCGGACCTCTCGACCATAGCCAGCGTGAACAGCTCGGAAAACGTCTTTTCGCACATTACTCAATAGATAAACCGCTGCGGGGCAAGGCATTTTCTGAAGTCATGCATAGGGTAATGATGCGGTCGACTATTGTCCGTAAAGCCAATCTTATCGGACGTTCAACCGCCATGGAAGAAACCATTCAAACAATCATACAGATCGGCCCTACAACTATCAATATTTTAATAACCGGTGAGAGTGGAAGCGGCAAGGAGGTTATCGCCAGAGCCATCCATACTGTTTCAAAGCGTTCCGATAAACCGTTTCTTGCGGTGAACTGCGCGGCGCTTGCGAAGGGTGTGCTTGAAAGCGAACTTTTCGGACATGAAAAGGGCTCATTCACAGGAGCAAACGCACGGCGGATCGGGATGTTCGAAAAGGCAAACAACGGCATAATCTTTCTTGACGAAATCGGCGAAATACCCCACTCAACACAAATAATGCTTTTAAGGGTGCTCGAGGAACAGGAGATTATGCGCGTCGGGGGAACAGAAATTATACCCGTTGATGTCCGCGTGATCGCAGCCACCAACCGCGACCTCGATGAACTCGTCGAAAGAGGGGATTTCAGGAGGGATCTGTACTATCGCATAAAAGTTCTTGAAATCAATGTGCCGCCGCTCAGGAAACGCAGCGAGGATATTCCTCTGTTCATCGACCACATTGCAAGTAATTACGCCCAAACTAACAACACACCCGCCAGGCGATTCGATGAAAGCACTAAATCATATCTCTCGCAGTTTCCCTGGCCGGGAAATGTAAGGGAACTCAGAAATTTTGTTGAGAGCTGCCTTGCGCTCACTACCAATCGCATAATTCGCCTTGAGGATATTCCTGAACATTTACTCAGCAGACAAACAAACCAGAGCAACCTCCCCGTACCCGCAGAAATAGCCTCCGACCACGCCGAGCGTGAACTTATCTTCCGGACGCTCCTCGAACTGAAAAGGGATATCGGCGAAATAAGGGACTTTCTTTTTGAACATAGTATTCCCCGCCATACAGCCGGCGCTTATCCCGGAGTTGAAGTTACGCCTGTCGAGAGTACGACAGAAAGAACCTTCGAGGAGATGGAACGCCTGGCGATAATTGATTCCCTGCGCCTCAACAACGGCAATCGCAAAATAACCGCCGAAATGCTCGGTATCGGTGAAC
>JABHYP010000287.1 GCA_018656855.1 Candidatus Latescibacterota bacterium
CGTCCCTGTCCATTTCGATGACACGGTGGCCGAGCATCTCGCAACAGTAAAAGGTTCCCTTACCGCTGTGCTGTATGGTTGTTGTCACACCGTTGTCTTTTCGCAGGACGTGAAATTCGCCTGCCTTATCCATCTTGATAGTCCAGCTTTTTTCCGGAGGATCGAAAATATTGTTGGTGAAATACAAGTCACCGTCGGCATACTGAGGTGAGCCGGCTGTGTCGAATTCATATCCTTTGGTAACATTTTCGAGTTTTGCGCCGGCGGGAAGAATGGAATCAAGTCCTGAAATCGCTTTTTGAGGCAAATCCACCTCCACCTGCGACTGATTATCGCAAGAGATCAGAGCCATACCCGGGAGTAATAAAGAAATTACTAATAAAAGATTACGGTACTTCATACTAATACTCCTCTTTTTTTGTTAATATTTTACGACTATAACTTTGTCGTAAGGTTACCACATAATAAGCTTGTTGTCAAGCCTGTTCGTTGTCAAGCCATAGCGCCGCGACGGTCAGCGTGTTACATTATTATAATCCCAGCTCTGTTCCCTGCACATAACCCTAACATGATCATCCCACGTAGGTTCATCATCAGTCCGGCTTGCTGTAAAACAGTCAATTGCAAGATACTTCAGCCTGTTTCCCCCCTCAGCTTCGATTGAATGAATTGATGATGGCGGAATACGGATAACGTCACCGGATTTAACCGGATATTTTTCACCCTTTTCACCTACAGTCAGAGTTCCCTCACCTTCGAGAATATAAAATACCTGCTCCGTGTCATCGTGCTTGTGCGGCGGCGGAGCTTCCTCCGGCTCCAGAATAACGACAAATACCTCTGAAGCCTGTGATACTGCCCGGTCGATTATCAGCTCATTTGTGTGAGTTGGAAACCGGTAGCGCTTGCCTTTTGATGTATCGAAAACATACTGCATGACGAAAACTCCACTCTTTTTAATTTGTTGATTTAGCCTGAAAAATGGTTAGAAATTTTTCAAAAAATCCAGCAATCCCATTACAGCCGAGTAAGATATGAACAATGAAAAAATTAATGTTACAACGAGCCCGATATTCATAATAAGTGGGTTTTTATATTTTTTATTGTTCCCGGCGCTGTTCAACTGAATAAACAACAAAATGATAAGAAGCGGCATAACCACCGGGCTCACCGCCTGTGAAGCAATCATTATGATAACCGGTTTTCCACCGAATACGGGTATGACAAAACCCAATAAGGCTGTAAGAAAAACTGCAATTCTGACAGCCGGCCTGTCCATTTTTCTGGGAATGTTGAGATAATCACAGACCATCCAGGGTCCTAATACAAAGTTCGGGAAGAGAGATGACAGCGCAGCTGCAACAATTCCCAGCACGAAAATTGAGGTTGCAAATCGGCCTGAAAGGGGCTCAAGAGTTTTCACCATGTCGATTGCATTTTCTACCGCTATACCACGGGGGTACATCGTCCCGGCAGCACAGGCAACAATCGAGGCGCTCACCAGAAATGTAAGGGCAAGCGAAATCATGGCATCCCTGTTCTCAGCTTTCAGGTCATCAAGACCCCAGCCTTTTTCAGCGACAAGATAACTTCTCGTAACAATACATACAGTTGCCATTGTGGTTCCGACCAGTCCGGCGAGAATCAGATGGGCATTGGCTTCTGCGGGAAGCACGGGCACAAGCCCTTTAATTATTTCTGTCGGGCCGGGGGCAACCATGAACATGGTAAGGATGAAACTGATTCCCATGAGCGAAACGATTACCGCCATCGCTCTGAGGAAAAAGCCGTGCGTCCCTTTCCAGAAAAGATAGTACAGAATAGCGGTAAAAAAGACAGCGGTTATGACAGGATGAACACCGCCACCGGAGGATGTCAGAGGTCTGGTCCATTCCCTCACCACATCGGTGGCGATTCCCATAACACCCATGATTGATGTGATTACCGATAACATAAGGGATAATATTACAAAAATTGCAATCGCCCGGCCGAACTTTTGCCTGAAATTATACAGGAGGGTACGCCCGGATACAATCGTAATTCTACTGATGGCTACGATCATTATATAAGTAAAGAAACAGGACAATCCCAGCGCCCATGTCATCGACATGCCGTATTTTGCTCCTGAGGATGCCATCGATGTAACGCTTCCTGTCCCGATGATGTATCCTATTATAAATATACCGGGACCAATAGAAGACACAAACCGCAGTAACTTGTCTTTAAAAGTTAATGTTAACAAATGTTGATCCCCCATTAAGTTTTCTCCTCCGGAATAAATGTTCATTCTGCTTCATCAATTACTGTTGTCAGGGCGCCGTTTTTACCGTGTTTCTATGTTCTATAAAAACGTAGGCGAGAATACAAAGAAACGTTACACTGTTAGCTATAATGATGCCCACAAGCATATTAGACGGCGTCTCGTGATTAAAGGTTATAAAAAGTACCTGCAGGATCATTCCCCCTAACAGTAGCGGAATAAACTTCCATTGGTGTTTGGCCAGTAAATAATTCGACATGATATAAACAAGCGACAGCGGCGGTATGGCAACACTGATAAGCTTTATAAGAGGCTCCGAGCCGGGAATATATTTGCCCACAGTTACAATGTACATAAGCACATCCGGGCGCACCCATGCTACGACAATACCGATTATTGAAAATACGGCAACAAATCCCACGCTTTTAAAAATGAAGATAATCGGATTTCCTCCGCGGGTTTTTTCTTCAGAAACCAGGGGAAACATAACTATGAAAATACCTGATAGTGTAAAAAACGCGGAACCTACAAGAGCCGCTGTGGTGTAAGCGCTCGCCGATGCGGTATCGAAATATCTCTTGGCGAATACCACATCGATATTTTTCATAATCATCACACAAAGCACCATTACAAAAACTGGAAGGATGAACCGGTATGAACGCATAATTTCCTGCGTTCCGATGCGTACACTCTTATGCCCGTATACCGGCCGAATGATACTGAATGACAGAATCGCTACAATTGCCATCACCAGTATAGTACCCGCAAGAAACATATTAAGTCCGCCGGCAACGACCATAACAATAATAAAAGCAAATGAAAATCGTAAAAAACCCCATGCAGCTTGTACTATTCCAAGCGCATAAAACCGTTTGAGCCCCTGTATTGTCCCGAATAACACTGGCAAAAGTGAATACACCCCGATTCCCAGAAACATCAATATAACCGGCGTAAAGGTTTCTATTCTAAGAAAACCGGCGATAACCGGAGATACGCATAATCCAAACAGTATGATGGCAAGCGCTAATAACGCTGTATACCTGAATGTTCGCGCGATAAAATATCTGCGTTTCCCGAATTCACCGAGAACACCATACGAAGCAATTTCCTTGCTCACAACAAGCTGAACACTGATTAGCGGTGTAGTCACAATGAAAAAGATTCTAATCAAAGCCCAGAATGTGCTGTAGCCGTCCGCCGGAAGTCTTACCGAAACGCCGTTGAACAGGAGTTCAAAGACACTGTAAAGTAAATTTAAAATAAGAAAAATAACACTTCGCCTGAGAAATCCGACATGGGAACTTTGTTGCTTTTCCGTCATAAGAAATATTCTTTATTTACAGTTTATGCTATGTATCATATAGATATTATATAGTATGGCGGGTAAAAATACACAATAACCATATAATATCCACTGCTTATAGTATAGTTCTATTCCGCAGTGATAATATACATTTCAAGGTAATAAAAGCAATGTGGAATGAGTTCACGAATAATATATTCTTGTTTCCCTTTCCTTTTTGTGAAAAAAATATTATCCTTTAAAGATAAAAAAAACAAACGTAAAGTAAAGAAAACAATTTAAAAAATGGATTTCAGGCTATTAAAAAACTAATGAAAATATTCTTTCATAAATTTTTGTTTCTCAGCCTGTTTTTTTTTCTCTCATGCGCAGGAGGAGCTGCGTATGAGAGTTACCGGCCGCTTACAGGGGACTGGAAAACGGAAAGAGGGATCATCATGTCGATTCATAAGTCAGTAGCGGGTGGTGTTACAGCAACGGTCAAAACAGCGCCGGGCTTTATCGATGAGAAACTGAATCCGGGAAAATCCGTTATTTCTCACATCAAGCCCCTTGTGAACGGCGGTTACAGAGGTGTGTTTCAAATGCCGGACGGCCTCAAGCCTGTGAAGGTTAAGCTTGCACTGACAGCGTACGATACGCTTCTCATCATGACATGGGATTCGCGCGCAAAAAGTAAAGTCATGCGATGGAAGAGGGTGGAAAAAATACCGGTCAGGTAAATAATATTTAGTATGGCTCTCTACGACTGCATCCTGCAATATGACAATTGGATTTTGCATATATACAACCGTTGAAAAATTAGTGATTGAAAGAATAAAAAGTGATTATTTTTATTGCCAGTATCACATTTTTTTAAGATTATTATAATAGATCAAAATAATTTATTAAATTGTAAAATTACTCGGCCGCAGTACTTATTCAAACAGGAAATAAGTTACCGTACACTGAAAGAGGTGGAAATAATATGAAAAGACGTGAGTTTATTAAAAAGACAGCAGTCGGAACCGCGGCTCTCGCCACAACAGAAATGTGGGAACATTTCAGACCGAATACAGCAAAGGCGCACATCAGAGGCGGAGGTATTGACATAGAGGACGCTCTTGAAATGATAGAGCTTGGCAAGCCGAAGAACCTGATGCCCGAAATCAGACCGGAGATTATAAAAAATCCCCGGACTGTGTTTCTCATAGAAACGCATGGGAGCGCGAG
>JABHYP010000288.1 GCA_018656855.1 Candidatus Latescibacterota bacterium
AAAAAAGCTAAAATAATGAGATATTTGTTTGATTGCAAATAATGGTTTGAGCACGAAATCGATAAAATATAGAGTCTCAAGTATTTGGAATTGATAAGCAATTTCCAAGTAATATAAAGATTTGAATATAGGAATTCCAATTCCGGTGATAATAAGAGTTTACTTAAATATATCAAAAAAACTTAATTTTAAAGCAGACAGCATATGCACGAACTATTAAATAGAGAAGATTTTGAGTGGGTAAATAAAGTTGCAAAAAAAATGAAACGTTCTCCATTAATAATAAATACCGATAGATGTGGAGCTGATGAGTTGTGTTTGGTGGAAGATGAAGCTGATCATATTTACATCTTTGGCACATACCTGAACGATGATTACACTGTTATAGAGAATAAATACGTATATGACGATATTTTTGATGAAGTCGAAGTATTCAAATCAGAGGATTTAAGACAGGTTTATAAAGAGTATCTTAAGGCCAGATATGGAGAGATAATTGAAAAAGCTGCAAGGGAAGTGGTAGCAGACGGATATTTTTATGAAACACTTAAAAGTTAACTGAATCAGGAATATATAATAAAGTTTTCATCGGCAGTATTGAGCGATGAGATGTTATTAAATAGAGAGAGACTTATAGACCTACTGGATCACGAGAATCCAAATGTCAGAAATAAATCCATCAAAGCTTTGTCTTCCTTTTTCATCGATTCTTCAGATGTTATTGCTTCCACATGCAAGCAATAGAGGAATGTAATGAGGAATCTTTCTCGGTTGATGTTTTAAATCATCAACAATTACTTTTGCTAGGAAAATAAATGGATAAACAAAATACGGCAGAAATTGGTTTTCAGACTGCAAAAAAAGAAATTATGAAGCGTGGCGGAACAGATGTAATTGATCATAAAGAAGGAAATAAAAAGTTTATCACATTCACTGGACTAGATAGCAAGCAATACAAAGTGACATCGAGATCCAAAAAATCAGGCACATGGCAGACTACCATAGCATACGGTAAATCAAGGAATGAGAAGCAAAATGAAGATGAATTCTGGCTATTTATCGACATAACTTTTAATCCTCCAAAGTTTTACCCAGTCCCCTTGTGGTGGATTCAGAATAATATTCATGAAGCTCATCAGAAATATATTAACAAATACGATGGTCATCGAAAGAACAATGACAATTCAAACCACCATGCGGTGCAGCTGAGAAGGATAAAAAAGTGGGAGAATCAATGGTCAGTTATGGGTATTTAATGAGGTTTTATGGATTCATTTGAGTCTCTGATTAAGACTATCTTTGAAAATAAGGGGTATTGGGTTCAAACAAGCTTTAAAGTTAATCTGTCCAAAGAAGAAAAACAGAAGATTGGTAGACCATCATCTCCAAGATGGGAACTCGATGTTGTGGCATATAAAGGAGGATCTAAAGAAATCCTTGTAATTGAATGTAAGTCTTACCTCGACAGTCCCGGAGTAAAAGCAGAAAGCTTTAAAGATGGCAGGTATAACGAACGATACAAGTTGTTTAATGAACAGATTCTACAAAATATAGTGTTCGATAGGATGAAGAATCAATTGGTTGATACTGGGGCTTGTGCACCGGATACGAAAATAAAACTATGTCTGGCTACCGGAAAGATCGCTTCAGGCAATGACCGTGCTGAGTTGGAAAAAATATTTAAGGACAAAGCATGGGGACTATTCACAGATGAGTGGATTAAAAAAGAGCTGATCAAACTATCAAATTCCGGTTATGAAAATGAGGTTGCCATGGTTGTTACTAAAATTTTAACAAGGCAATAGACTATGGTGAACACTACCTGACGGGTGTTTGCAAAAAACCTTAAAAAATATTATAAAATAAAACTAATATGTTCCGTCTTTTCACTTCAAGGTTTCTGCTATTAAACAGGTTCTGGATCTCAGGGATATATCCAAACTGGGGAGAATATTGAAAATATTGAATCATAATATGTTAAAAAAATTTGGTCAGTCACACCACGTATGGGTTATTCGTGCTGGTGTAAAAGGGAGTGCAGATGACTATTTTATTAATAAAAATATTATTGTGCTGAAAAGTCAGGGCTTTAAGGATCTTAGAAAAATCGAGTCCACTCGGCATGCATTTTATCAAGTCTATAAATCAATAAGCATTGATGCGTCAAGAACTGCAATTGCTGGTATAGGAGGAAAATTTTATAGATTTATTCATGAAATGAAAGTTGGTGAATTCGTACTCTATCCGTCATTGAAAAATCGAATGGTTTATTGTGGTGAAGTAATTGGAGAATACAAATTTGACCATGGAGAAAAGGAATTTCCTCATCACCGTGAAATTAGGTGGATTGCATCTTTCCCAAAAAAAACACTATCGAAGAAAGCTCAATATGAGTTGGGGGCCGCTCGCACACTATATAAATACAAAAATAATATCAAAGAGGTAATTGAAAATATAATAAATACATAGTAATGCTTCAATTTCAGCTAGCAGCCAACACTCTTGTCAGAGCATTCTGAGGTGAGTTGCTTCCTCAAGATCCAAATGATGAACCAGCAGATGAGTTGCTCAAACATATAAACAATGCAGATATAAACTGAACGAGATAATCATGGCTATTCCAGACTTTCAGACAGTATTCTTACCTTTGTTGCAGACATGTTCAGATGGCAAAGAATACCGGTTGAGTGATGTTATTGACATTATTACAAAGCATTTTGACTTAACTGAGGAAGAAATTAACGAACGACTTCCAAG
>JABHYP010000289.1 GCA_018656855.1 Candidatus Latescibacterota bacterium
ACAAAAAGGCAAAACCCGGTGAACAAGCCGCAAAATACCTCCGGACACTTACCGAGCGGGTAAATATGATCAAGAAGATGCACATGGGACAGATTCGTGAAGCCGCTGTCGAGATGACACGCCGCATTATGGACGGCGGTCGCTGGTTCGCCAGAAGCCTTGAGCATCCCGGCATTGCAAGCGAAGTTACCGGCGTTGCCTCAGGCCCGATGATTATCAACTGGGGTGACTGGGATAAGACTTTAAAAAAGAATGTCATGACCATAAGCGCCATTTCTCCCGCCTACCCTGAAGAGATCAAGCTTGCAAAAGAAAAACAGCTTGAGGGCGCGTTTGTTATCGGAATAGGCCCCTGTTCGGTTGATGGTGTGCAGCCTTCCGGTCGTTTGATCGATGTCGCCGACATCGGTTTTAACAATTTTTCGCCTGAATATGGCGGTGTTATAAGTGTCAAAGGGCGTAAGGATACAATCTGCCCGACCTCCGGCATCGTTTCGAATATCATCCAGCAGATGCTATGCGCCCAGTGGACGGATGAAATGTGCCGCCGTGGTGCAGTTCCCTGGTACTGGATGGGCTTCTTCCAGGGTGGAGGAGCTGAATACGATAGAGGTATAAGGCCGTTCTTCCAGATACAGGGTTATTAATCCGGAATATTTGCAGGTTAAATTAAAAGCGGATTTCCGTGGATTCATTAATTCTGCAGGAATTTGATCTATATTTTGCAGGGGTTTGATTAATCAAACCCCTGCTTTGTTAATAATACCATTCAAAATAACATGTCGGTGAACACGCCCGAAAATTATTAAAATCCCTGTTCTTCAGCGTATTTCTGCATCATACGGTTGAAACCTCGTCCCGCACGATAGTTTCCCATAAGAAAAAACGGTACTGATCCGCGCCGAGCCATTTCGTCAGCCCATTGCGCACAGATCATCTGCTGAATTAGGTTGCCCGTTATCCCAGATGTCGGACAGAAGGTTCCCTTGCGTCCCGGAATGCTTATGACACCGCCCGATTCCGGGGAGAAGCTGTCGAATCCGGCGTCGGCAATATCAATCAGCCGTCCCGGAGGAACAACTCCATCTATTGAAGCAGGGCCTATCCCGATCACAAATGCACCCTCTATCTGCTTTTCACGGGCAATTTTGACTTCATCAGGATACGCGGGAGAGATTCCGGACACTAACATGACATTTCTCGATTTATTAGCGTCCCAGTCGCCGGTATTAGGCATCCAGGGACCTGATGCGACACGAACCAGTTCACTTTGAAAGCCCGTATGTTCGACGCTTTTCACAAACCATCTGCCACCGTCCCTGATACGATGAGTCATTTCAACAGCGGTTTCCCTGATACTGCCCTTATGCGCTTTCATTATTTCCTGAACCCGCTCGGTTAGAATGGATAGATATTCTACGCTCTTATCCACATCCTTTGCTTTTCTGTCAGCAAGTTTGTTTGCTATTTCTCCTGCAAGCATCCAGTAGAGAGATCCGAGCGCAGTCACACATGACGGGCAAATAGCCATGTAGGGAATTTCCGGCATGTGGACAAGACCCTGCTCGTGCGGGATATGGCTGTGAAGAATTTCGTTGGAAACATCCTCGAGTAGAAGGCCGTCCTCGTTCGGAAGGACATAACCCTCCGGCCAGAATTTATTATTGACATAGTTTACCGTAACAGAGACCACATACACACCCCGGTCACGTGCTTTCTGGAGAGACCTGTTGCAGTAGTTGGTGAAAATCATGTCGCCTTTCTTCAGGTTGGCGAATGCGCCCTCCTTCATTTCACCTTTATTTTCCTTACTGGATTGTTGCTTGTGATCCTTCATTACACGCGGATTGCCGCGGCGCGACTCGGCCTGCTCCTTGGTCGGCATGTGGCCGATATTTGCCGAGTTCCAGACAGTGCCGCCGTTTTTAATAACGCTGACAGCGCGGTTGGTCAACTCACCGATTTGCGGGATTTCACCGCTGAGACGCCCAAGAATTTCCATGGTGCCCCTGTAGTATTCCTCCATGAAAAGCATGGTGCGCCCGAAAGTATATTCATGATCCCATCTGCTGTCCTGTCCGGCTAAAGAGGAACACTCTCTCGCGGCGGCAGGAAGCGTACCTCCTGATGCTATTCCGGCACTTAGAATAGCGCCGTTTCTGAGCATTTCCCGACGACTTGTTTTCTCCATAATTAACCTCCTGATGTGAATGAAATTAATAGTGTTATCCGTATATATCACAAGGTAACCTTCACGTGGAAAAAAAACAATAAACCTTTTTGATACAGAAAGATCGATGACTTGTTCCGGGCGGCGATAAAATATTAAAAGATAATCTTAATCCCTATTCCCCGTATTAATCCCGAATAATGCTTTTATAAGTTGCCATAACATGTTATTATACAACAAAAAGAGATTATTTATGGCAGAAGCCGTAATAAGCAAGGAAGTATTTACAGGGATATTGTCTCGGATTGAACTATTACAATTTTATTCTAAGTAATATAGAGCTTTATGATGTGAAACGAGGAATACCTTCCTCTATCGGGCAAATTTCAGCGCAATTATCACTATCATTCAGAATGTTAAAACTCTTCATAGGCAAAACATTTGTTTAAAGAAATTAAAAGCAGTAATTTAAGCTTGACATCCAGATTATTGAGGGCATTATTATCGTTCATGTTTTTTGATACGGGAAAAGTCGACTGATACTTTATAATTTCACGTAAGTGGGGATATTAGACAATGAAGAGCAAAGAAACGTTCGTTGATCAGATCAAAGAGATCCGGGCCATGCTGGCTTCGGGCGCCGAAGCAAAATGCTCATGCCCGAACGTCAAGTGTGAATGGCATGGAGATTGTTATAACTGCATACGTATCCATCGGCACTATAAAGACCATGTGCCGAAATGCATGCAGCCCATCCTGCGGGACAAAGTGAAGGAAATAGCAA
>JABHYP010000290.1 GCA_018656855.1 Candidatus Latescibacterota bacterium
TTCCAATAAACAAATCCTCTTTTCCATCCTTATCCCAATCAAACATAACTGGATAAGCACCCGTTCCCATATCAATCATATTTTTTTGCAAAAAATCTTCTGAAATAAATTCAAAATCTGGATTCGTATTATGTCCCGTATTCTTATAATACCAAACACTGCGCTTGTCTTGGGAATTAGTTATCCCTGGGTCAAATGGCGAAGCTATAAGGTCTTTAAGCCCATCATTATTTACATCTATATATGCAGCTACAGGCATTGAAAACATATTAATCTCGTCGGTGGATCCAGGAAATAAAGTATCCATGTAGCTTATGTGTGCATCATCAATTGTTCCAGTGTTATAAAGTGCATATAACCATGGAAACTCAACATCTCCCAACAATATATCCACAAGACCATTATCATCTAGATCATGGACAAGAAAAGTCGAGCCAGAATGCCTCGGAGTTTGTAAACTTTTATAATTCTTACCTCCAGAAAAACAGGTGTCAAGATAAATATGGTTAGATTCATCACTTTCCGCCACATGACCCCAGCAATATGTATAATGTTCATAATCCAATGAATCAGCATTACCATATTTCTCCATTGACATATTTTTATGCATGTCTATGAAAGATCCCAACACACCAAAGGTCAATATATCCATGTCACCATCGCCATCAACATCTGCAATACCAGGGTAATCAGCGTAAGTAACAAAAAGGTTAACATAGCCTCCTGGAAACATTGTTTTTAGGTAAGGATACACAACTCTTTCAAACTTTAGTTCATCATCAGAAATATTTTTGTAAACAATTATGCCGGCATAGCCAGGAGAATAGGTAAATATATCTTTTTTACCATCCAGGTTATAATCAACCGTAATTACCCAATCCGAAATATCAGGAACTAGACTTGAATACTGAGCAGCATATTCATAGTCAGTTACTCCTTCAAGTCCCTTATTAATAAAACATAATTTCCTATTTCCTCTTCGGTCAAATGAAAGTAAGTCAAAAATACCATCAAGATTTAAATCCAATTCACAATATTGCATAGAGTTCATGCCACCCGCCCAGGGAAATTTAAGTGGCTCATTCCAAGAATTCTTTACGGATATATCATTCTGAGATACTAAGCCCTGAGTTACCAAAGCAAGAACAGTTAAAAGCAGATAATATCTAAATCTATTTTTTATCATGATGAAATAATATGGCAAACATAGAAAATAGCTGACTTGGGTAATAATATAACATATCAAAAATTATTCCATGGCATATTTTCAACTACTTTTGTGTTTATAAAGATAATAATTATGGCAAATATTCTTGTTGTTGATGACGAAAGTAGCATAAGAAGAACGTTAAAAGAAATTCTTGAATTTGAGAAGCATGAAGTTGATTTAGCTGCTGATGGTTTAAAAGCACTTGAAATGGCCAAGGACAATACCTATGATGCGATACTCCTTGACATTAAAATGCCCGAAATGGATGGTATGGAAGTACTTGAAAAGCTGCAATCCATTTCCGATGCATCCATAATTATGATATCAGGTCATGGAACAATTGAAACTGCAGTTGAAGCAATTAAAAAAGGGGCTTATGATTTCATTGTAAAACCACCGGACCTGAATAGGTTGCTTATAACAGTTAGAAATGCAGTTGATAAGAAAGAATTAATAAATCAAACAGTACAGTTAAGAAAAATAAAACATCATAAATATGAGATAGTTGGTAACACGGAGACAATTATCTCAATGCGTGATATGATTAAAAAGGTAGCTCCAACAACTGCAAGAGTTTTAATAACAGGTGAAAATGGATCAGGAAAAGAGCTTGTTGCACGTCAAATTCACGAGCAGAGCACACGATCAAAGTCGCCCTTCATTGAAGTAAATTGTGCTGCAATACCTTCTGAGTTAATAGAAAGTCAGCTATTTGGGCATGAGAAAGGTTCATTTACATCTGCAATAAAACAACGTAAAGGTGATTTTGAACTGGCACATGGTGGCACACTATTTTTAGATGAAATTGGCGATATGAGTCTCGGTGCACAAGCTAAAGTATTGAGAGCACTTCAGGAGAATAAGATCGTAAGGGTTGGTGGCGAAAAGGAGATAAACGTAGATGTAAGAATCATTGCTGCAACAAATAAGAACCTTAGAAATGAAATAGAGAGTGGAAACTTCAGAGAGGACCTTTATCACAGAATTAGTGTTATAATCATAGAGGTTCCTCCTCTGCGAGAAAGGAAAGATGATATACCCATATTGGTTAAACGGTTTATTGATGATATTTGTGCCTCTCAGGGCAGACAGCCCATACCAATTGATAAAGATGCCCTTTTGGAATTACAGAAGTATAACTGGACAGGAAATGTTCGTGAATTACACAACGTAGTAGAGCGAATGACAATACTATCCATTAACATCATTACAAAAGATGATGTTAATAGTTATGTAAAACCTTTAATGCTTTAAAATATTTAATATTCATGGGTAAAGAGTTTGCAATTTTCACTCTTTATTGAGTACTTTTGCAAAACTTAATTTTATTACGTTCATTGATATATGGGGCTGACCGGTTTTGACAGCAAGTTGAAAGGGTAAGTAAGCATGTCGAGCCATGTGATAAAGCTCGTAAATCCGTGTCACAAAATTTTTAATTGGCGAAAACAATTACGCTCTCGCAGCATAATCGAAGTTTAGTAGATTAGCTTTATCCCGCACAAGGTGCGCGGACGAGACGGCTCGCAGGTGGAGATGCTCAATTCCGGCCTGGTCTCGAGTCGCAAGCAATTTTGAGTTAGTTTCAACTATGTTTCGGAGTTGGAATGAAATTAAGAAACTAAGGTATTAACCAGGGTGTTTATTCCCTTTTAGTACTCGAAAATCAATAATAATCTAAGCGTGTAGAA
>JABHYP010000291.1 GCA_018656855.1 Candidatus Latescibacterota bacterium
AATAGGTTTCGTACCGGTCCTCCATCTCGTAAAACTCGTACCCCCACTTTTTATAAAGGTCGTAATGTCTCCCGAAATCTCCAACAAATGCCTGGTCTTCGACGTGCCTGTTGGCGTTAGAAAGGGCGCGCAGGCGATCCTCTGTCGACAGGCTGAGCCAATCATCTTCCGATAGTTTACGGAGTTCATAAATGTTATCAGCCAACAAATTATGACTAAAAATTACCAGCATTGAAATAAGAAATATCAACATTATAATCCGCTTCATGAAATACCCCTTATCGCTTTCGAATATTATTTAAAAAAACGACAAAAATTCATAAATTACTCCAAAAATTTACAGTTCCATGAAGAATAATATAAAGATAGCTTTATATCAAGATTTTTTTAAAAAAAACGTAATTATTTTAAAGGAAAGTAAAAATTATATTCCTCACATCCTGCTCGCCTTTTACCCATTCGTTATTCCATTCTTTCACAAAAGAAATTTCCCGAAGTTCAGGGACATTGAGGCTGTGTGTAGATATACATAAAGAACTCCCGGTATATTCAACCAGACGCACCTCATAGGGAAATTCGCGAAGCGCTCCGGTCATCACATAAAGAACACCATCTGATACTACTGCATCATTAATATGCCAGTGCCCTGCAAAACATGCTTTTACGGAAGAATTTCCACGGATTAATTCGGAGAGTTTTTTTCGCCCGATCATATCATTAATAAACTCGGAGGGAGGGGTCATCTTCCGCATGACAGGTTTACCATAGGGAAGTGTCTTTAAAGGATACGTATCTCTGAAACAGATCGGTGCATGGGTGACAATAACAGACGGCCGGTTAGTTTGTTCAAGTTCCCTTTCCAGCCATACAAGATCGCATTCAGCATACCCCATTCCGACAATTCTGCCCGAATTATCCTGTTCCATGTCATAGAAAGGGAAACTTTCCCCGCTGTCCGCGTGCCAGTGGACAACGTCAAGAAAGAAAAAACGCAGCCCGCCGACATCCCGCAAATAAGACCATGTTCTTCCGTTCAAACCGAAAGTTTCATTAAAAAGCTCACGGCCGTGAGGGTGTTGAGTATCGTGGTTTCCAGGAGTACCGTACCAGGGACAGCCAAGCTTGTCCATAAATTCGATGCTTAATTCACAGTTCGCCTTAGAATCCCATCCTGTCAAATCACCACAGTGAATTACGAAATCAGGGGCAAGACTGCTTACAAGCTCGACAAGAGCTTCGCCCATCTTCTGTGAATAACGGTGAGTCGTGCGGTTCCACCATGTTCCTTCCCGGTCTGCGGGAGGTGCAACGAAATGGGTGTCGCTTATAACAATAAAACGGCAGGGCATATTTTTCTTTCAAAGGATTTTGCAGAAATTATAGAATACAGAATTCTGTCTTCAAATATATATTTTATGAACCGCACAACCGTTCTGCTT
Organism: Candidatus Latescibacterota bacterium; assembly: GCA_018656855.1. GTDB lineage: Bacteria > Latescibacterota > Latescibacteria > Latescibacterales > Latescibacteraceae > JABHYP01. Next base: position 1,440 of record JABHYP010000291.1, read on the forward strand.
CATGCGCTATTACTATTTCCTCGTTGGTAGGAATTACGAATATCCTCACCGGCGAACCGTTAGTGCCGATCTCGAATTCTCCTCCGGTTGCGTTCGAATTTTTCGCATCGTCTATTTCAATACCCATGATTGAAAGTCCAGCGCACGCCCTTTTTCGCACCAGAGGGCTGTGTTCACCAACTCCTGCTGTAAAAGCAAGTAGGTCCAGGCCGCCAAGCGCTCCCACATAGGCTGCAATATACTTTTTTATCCGGTAGCAGTATATGTCGATGGCGGTCACAGCGCGTTTATTGCCTGATTCGGCCGCTCCTATAACCTCGCGCATATCAGATGAAACCCCGCTGAATCCCAACAAACCGCTTTTATTGTTGAGAATCGTATCCATCTCTTCGGCTGAATATCCTTCTTTCTTCATTATGTAGAGAACTGCCGCAGCGTCGATGTCGCCTGTTCTTGTCCCCATCACAAGTCCTTCCAGAGGAGTAAATCCCATCGATGTCTCTATGGCATGACCTTCCCTTACGGCATCGATAGAACAACCGTTGCCGAGATGACATGTTATAATCTTAAGGTCTTCGACAGGCCGTTCGATGAGTTCAGCCGCCCTGTTGGAAACGTAATAATGTGATGTCCCGTGAAAACCGTACCGCCTGATGCCGTATTTCTCATAATATTCATAGGGAAGAGCATACATATACGCTTCAGGCTTAATCTTTGCGTGAAACGCGGTATCAAAAACAACCACCTGCGGTGTACGCGGCATCGCTGCTATACAACCCTCTATACCAAGGAGGTTCGCCGGATTATGAAGCGGGGCTATGTCAAGAATGTCGCTTAATTTATCGAGTACCTTTTCATTTACCTGTACCGACTCAAGAAAAATATTTCCGCCGCTGACAAAGCGGTGCCCCACAGCCGCAATTTCGGCTCGGTCTCTGATCACACCTCTTTCTCCAACAAGGCTTTCAAGCACATGCTGTATGGCGGTTTTATGGTTATATATCGGGAGTGTTTGAACGGTTTTTTTACCGGTTTTCGGGAAGTTTAAAAATACGGCGTCCTCGAAACCGATACGCTCGACAATCCCTCTTGCAAGAACGTCTCCGTTCGATGTTTCAATAAGCTGGTATTTAACCGATGAGCTTCCGCAGTTTATTACTAATATTTTCACTATATCTCCGTATTATTATTCCGGAGTTCAATTTACATATACACAGTTGAAATATTAACAAATTAAATTGTTTCTGAACCGCTGATACATACGATTTTATTGACAAAGAAATTATAAAATCACAACCGTCAATTCCGGTCATTTTCCTGCTTCAAGAAGAGCATCGACGTGGAAAGCCGCCGATTCCGCAAGCGCATCGAGGTTATATCCTCCTTCGAGAGTGGACACTACCTTCCCGTCACAGTACATATTTGCAAATTCAACCGCTATTTCAGTCATACGGTAAAACGTTTCAGATTCGAGCAGGATATCGCCGAGAGGATCATCCTTATGCGCATCGAATCCCGCAGATATAAGCACAAAATCCGGCATAAACATGTTGACCTGATCGGAAAGCTGTCCTTTAATAACCTTCATGTAATCCTCTTCAGCCGAACCAGGCGGCATGGGTACATTGAGCACCCCCCCGGAATGACTGTACAGTTTGCTGGACATACCGGTTCCCGGGTAATGGGGGTGCTGGTGAATACTGAACAGTAAAATATCATTGTCGCCAGACAGCGATTCTTCTGTGCCGTTACAGTGATGAACATCGAAATCCACGATGAGAATCTTGTGAATATTATGCTTATTTTTGAGGTGCCGGGCAGCAATTGCAATGTTGTTGAAAATGCAAAAACCCATTGCCATCGAATGCCGCGCATGGTGCCCCGGCGGACGCACCGGGCAGAAAGCGTTTGTGTATTTGCCCTCAATTACTCCGTCAACAGCGGTCAAAAGAGCTCCGGATGCCCTGAGCGCAGCCTGGTATGATCCATCGGAAACAGGATTATCATACGAGTCCAGGTAGTCCGGTGCGGATTCGCATGTTTTAATTACTCGCTTTATGTAGCTTTCACTGTGTATATATTCGATTTCCTCTTCAGCAGCAAGCCTCGGCCCATCCCAGACAAGTCTGCCGTTATATTTTTCCTTTTTCAGCGTCTCAACGATTGCAGTTACTCTTGAAGGCTGCTCGGGATGCCCCATCCCTGTGCTGTGGGTCACAAAATCCTCGTGATACAGAATCCCTGTCATATCCATTACCTCATTAATTACAAGCTGTCAACGATCAGAATCATTCAGTGTACCGGCAACAAAAATCTCTGTACAGCATAATAGTCGAAAAATGAATCAAGAATATATAAAATAATAATTTAATCTTTATTGAACAAGTGAAAAGTACGGTACCGACTGCCTCCGATTTTTCTTTCCCGCCGGAGTTCAGGAGTCAAAATTTACCCCGATTAATTCATAAATTTTTTTGCAGAAAAAAAAATAAAGAAAAGATTAACAATCTGTTAAACCGGATTATCTAAAAAAATAATTGACCGTGGTGACGCAAATCAGTCGGATTTTTTATGCAGGGTTTTGATTCATCAAACCCTTACGATCGGCGTTAATTTCACTTTCTCCATACAAGAATAATTTGAATTTTTAAATAATTAAGAATAATCAAAAACCTGTCCGGCATCCTGATTTCTGACTCCTCTCTTTCTTCTGCCGGTTGCGGGATAAATGTGAGGATTGCAGATTTTGTTTTTTTTACTTGATTAATTATTGGTTTATATGTATCTTACGAACAAACCTATACCTTTTTAAGGAGTACTGCTTATAGCCTAATGCGATCGTTCATGTCCTGCTATATAGGGCATTCTATAAAAGTATGGTAAATACAATCCGATTGCATGAGGCGTGCATTAAATGAATAGGTATGTCCTCTTCACATTTTTTTGCTCAGTTTTCCTCGCCGGGCTCATATCAATATCTGCAAGCGCTGATTTCTTCGATGGAAGTCTTCTCGTAAAGAAATCAGAGCAGTATTTTCTTAACAAAACACACACTGTTCAAACCACCCTTGGCATTATCGAGCCGCAAACAGAGGATCCCGC
>JABHYP010000292.1 GCA_018656855.1 Candidatus Latescibacterota bacterium
CATATCGTTGAATTTCTGCATTTCCGGTGTCCAGCAGGTGCAGTGTAAGGCCATGAAACCCATACCCCTGTTTATGACATTGTCCACTATGGCGTCCTCTAATTCGCTGGTCATATATTCATCCGAAGGTTCAGCGCCTTCCTGAATCGGTTCGGGGCACCGTCCCTCAATAGCCCCGCCCCAGCGTGTAATTATCAGGAGATCGGCGTCGCTTATAAACTCCGGAGTGACATAACGGGCGTCGGAAGTGGCCATAAACCTCCAGTTGGCTTTGCTGAATATGCCCCGCAGCGATTGCATCTGTCCCATACCGTTATGAAGCTGGTCGCCGCCGAGATATACCACCTTGGTTTCTCCGGAAGCTTTAGGCCTTATAGCCGCATGTGTCTGTTTTACATTTACTGTGGTAGCAGCGATGGTAGCAAATCCGGCCTTGAAGAAATTTCGCCGTGTTGTTTCTTTTAGTAAAGACATAATATATTCCTCCCTTGGTAACGTGGGCAACTACAACCGGTAGCGACATACCTCATGTAGTTGGTTGCGACAAAGTTACTTTTTTGGACTTATACATCGAAGCTTTCTTCGTTCCTTTCTTTTGTGTTATTCTCAGCAGCTTGCTAAAGTGTAATTCTTTTTAAAGTATTTATTCACTTTATTATGATTCTCATCCTATCAGTTTTGCCAACCAGTTGTGGAGCGGTGACATATCAGTGAAACGCTTGAAACAGTAATCCACGAATTCAGATGAATAAAACGCTTCGGGAATCTCGGTCTCCATACCCATATATAAACCATTATGGAGCAGGAGAGAGGCATTCTTGTGTTCGGAATTAAAACCGTGCGGAATTCTCTTGTAATGGCTTCCGCCGAGCGTATAAGGTCCTCTGGAGGCAACTTGCTCTATTGCCCTTGCTAGTTCATGGCCATGTTTCTTATGAACGACGTATTCGCGGTATTTTTCAAGAAGCGGCCTTGGGAAACAGTATATACCCACTCCGAGCATGAGTTTGCCCGCTTCAGTGTGAACGTAATACCCCGATGATTCCATACGCTTGCCGCTTCCTTCCCAGAACCAGATAGCGAGATGGGTTTTGTATGGTGTTTTGTCTTTGCTGAACCGCGTATCACGGTTAATACGGAAGAGAGAATGGTTAATTCTCGGATCTGCGTTAATCCCGGGAGCGATGGTCAGGAGCCGTTCACCCATGTCGGCGATAAAGCTGCGTGCAGGTTTCAAAACATTTTCTTCGAAATCGCTTTTATGCAGCTTAAACCATATCGTGTTGTTATTATTTGCAAGTTCCCGATAAAACGTAAGGCATTCTTTCGGGAAACCGGCAAACTTAGAATTTTCAGTCAAATTCAGCTCCAATTATTTTTATTTTTTTGCTGGAATGAGGCAGAGCATTTTCATAGTCTGCCTTCCTGAACTTTCGAAATGATGAACTTCGTTACCGGGAACGAACACAGCATCACCGGCTGTGAGTGAATGCGATTTTCCATCTCCGACAAGTTTTCCTTCGCCTTCGAGAATAAAAACCTCGTGTTCCCATTCATGGGCATGATGAGGTGTGCAGCCGTCCTGTCCGATTTCCAGGAGACGCATGTAGAAATTCGGGGCGCCTTCCGGTTCAGCAATAAGCCATCTGATAGTCGTTTCCTTTGCTCCTTCTTCAACAGTCTTAGCAGGTTCATCCGTATAATGTTTTACAAGCATTCTTTATCCTTTTTTTGATTTTAAATTAGTCCGTAGTCCGTTTTTAGTGGCCTTTTTTCATATTTCGGAATTGGGTATTGAGAATTTTTTGTTCATTATTTACACTTATATTTTTACTTTATTCCTTTGTAGCTTGCTTACTTTTTGCGACCTCTATAGGTCATGAAGTTTTATTACTATTATATCATGCCGAATCTAAAATTCAAACAAATATTCACACTTTCCAAAAATGTGTTCTCTATTAATATATAGATCGTTCAGGAGGCCTGCCGTTCTGCAAATCCGCCTGTGGAATATCTTTATTCATCGCCCAGTGAGCAGATCGCCACATAATCTCTTTAAACGTTTTTTGATGGAAAGGGTGAGGGTTATGACCCGGAAGGAGCGCAACTACACGTCCTTTGCCGACATCGAGGCACCAGCCGCCGGTTCTGTCTATCGGTTGTTCCTCTCCCTTGAGATTGAAAAGAGGAGTTGTTCTGTCAGCTTTCAAGTCGGCGTAAAAGATTTCATCTTCTCCGAGATTGCTTGGCTCGATACCTTTCGTGATGGGATGATTCTGGTTCAGATTATGTAAATATGCCGGCTGAACTTTGGTATGCATGTATGGTTTTTCCACGCCAAGAAGTTCCATGAAATTTTTTCTTTCACCGTTCCAGATAGCACAGTGCATGGCGAGCAGTCCCATTCCACGATTGACGTTTTTTATAATTGCTTTTTCGCGTTCATCGGTTAGTAAAGTAACCTCATCAGGCCTGCCTTCAACAATCCTGTCGGGAGCATATCCGAGAGAGTTTGTTTTAGCATACCTTGAAACGACAAGCAAATCGGCCTGTGCTAATACCTCAGGAGTTATAAACTGCGCTCCCTGGGCAAACATCAGCCTCCAGCCGGCAGGACCTAAAACGTGACGCCAGTTTTTTTCCTGTGTTATCGGATTATGCCAGTAATCGCCAACGAGGAAAATTACTCTGACTTCACCGGGAGCTTTCTTCGAGGCAAAAATATCTTTTGAGTAACCGGTTAAGGCGGCAAGCGTTGTCATTCCTGCTTTTATTACTTTTCGTCGGGTTGATTTTTTATTGTAAAACATTGGTATCTCCTTTCTATTCTGATTTACAGCAGAAAATGAGACAGATCGGGATTTTCAGGGCCGAAATGTTTCAGCATCACAATCGGGTCTGTTTTTGAGGGATTTGTGATGGTAACACCCTCTTTTGCCGCCTTCTCGCTTACAAAAAACTCATCATGTGTCAATTGGCCATAACGTATAAGTGAAGGCGTTTCGATATCCCATACGCCCATCGTTCCATGTCCCTGCATCATTATTATCCCGTAAGCGCCGTTATCCTTGACAGTAACCGTACGTTCCGGCAATACAGTAAGCTCTTTTGCGCTGAAAGCCGTTGATTTGTAAACAATCCAGTTTTCTGAAAAACCCTCCTTTTCCATGTCTTCCGGAGGCAGTATCGGAACAGGGCGCATGAACCGATTATCAACGATATTTGGATCAAGGTTCAATTCCCAGTCGATAATTTCGAGAAGGAAATCTATGTCATTCATCCTGTCGGGAGGCGTGTTTTTCCAGAGAAGCTCTTCTGGAATAACCTGATCGCCCGTAATAGACTGATACATGGAAAAAACATCCGAGGCTTTTTGC
>JABHYP010000293.1 GCA_018656855.1 Candidatus Latescibacterota bacterium
AATCTTTTTTGGAGCAACATTTCATACAACTAGAAGAAAAGGTTTAAAAGAGCTTGTCGAAGCAGAACCACCGTATCTGAAACGCGTGGCATTTCGTCCGTTTAATGCTGTAGTCGGGAAACAGTTCTACGTATATATGCCTGCGCCGAAAGGCGCCAGGCTTTTATCACGAGAATTGAAATATAAGGTCAATACACCGAAGTCTCCAACAGCATCGACTCTTCAATTAGAGCATACGCTCGGGGTTAACACCTTCAGGATAATTCTTGAAAAAGCCTGTGATAAGCATCCTTCACTTCGACTGATTGACTGTATTCCCGAATACAAAGGGAGAATGGGAGACAATAAGATTCCTATACGGTTGACGCAGCAGACGGTAAATCTCAAATACAAGTATGCAAAACCGGTCACTTTCATTCCTGATCTTATTTTTGCGCTTGAGAAAGAGGCTATGAAGGCGTTGTTCTTTGTCGAAATCGATCTTGATTCAGAGAATCCTCAGCGTCTCGAGGATAAAATACGCGCTTATGATTCATACTTTGAACAAAAAGGATATAAGAAATATTCTCTGAAGTATAACTATGAATTCAAAGGATTCCGCCTGCTGTTTGTCGGCACTCTAGACCGGTTTGATTCGCTGCTCGTAAATCTTTATGATACCGGTATTGACCTTGGATTTGTCTGGGGTTGTAACCGACAGGAACTAACAGCTGACAATTTCTTTGATGCAATATGGATTAAAGGTGATCGTAATACAAATGAACGTGTATCCTTGTGAGGTCGTCATGAATGTTATCGATGTTTGGATGGAATGGCTTGGAGTATTTGGTATTGTCCCTTTTTTTATGGCAATGACGGTGTTTCTGGGAGGGTATGTTTTTTTCAGACCGAAACTCTTTCCGGGAACGATTGGACAACGACGGTCTCTTGCGCTGCTATGTCTCGTGGTTGGTCTTCTGATCGGTAGTATGATGGGGGCTTTGTCTGGTGAAGATGCTGTCAATGGTGATTATGTTGAGACGACGGACGCTATGCCGGTATCAGGCAATCTCACGCGAATTATGAGTAGTATTTTCCTGGCAGTGTTTGTGTTTGTGGTACTATCGAATGTTTTGAAAAAAAGACTGATTAACGACCGAAATGTCTCAATTGCAGCTGGACTCATATCCGGGTTATTGTTCTTTCTTACCGGACCCGATATGTCGTTTCTAACGGTGGTTGTTTTCGGGATGTTGCTCTGGATTATTCAACGGTTCATTCGGTTGTCGTATGAAATGCCAAATCCCCGTTAATGTCGCGTTAATACCGCGTCCTAGCGCGGTTATTTAGCTTATAAATGCTTATACAGCAGTGTGTTGCGCGATTTATAGTGTGCCGGAGTTGTTATATTTATGTTTTTTCTCCTTATTCTATCCCTTCTTTTTACTTTCTTCTTTTCTCTTTAATGAGTTGCTGTCGGCTCTCTCCAACCGTCACACCCTCATCCCCTCAGCCGGGGCTCACAGAGAGACCCGGCAATTTATTTGCCCTCAAAGGGTCACTAATTTTTTTCTAATTTTTCCCTTTTTTTATTCTCCATCCGGATTGCTCAGAGCAAGCCGGATAATCGACCCTCCGACCGAAGGAAGGATGGGGAGTAGGCCCGTTAGGGCCTCAGAGCTTCCCCCGCTCTCATTCTATGTATTCTTCGTCGACCTCGTTTTTGTTGTCGTTGTTTTCTCCGTTTGTTTTCTCTTCTAGTTTCACGCAGAACTCGTTTGCCTTTTGCATTACTATTATTGCTTTGTTTAGTTCTGTTGCGTTGAAACTGCTACAAGATTTCCAGTTTCCGTTACTGTCTTTGTAGGTCTTGTCTAAGGCTACTCTGTACATTGTTGTTTGTTTGCCGTTGAATTCGGCCTTGTTTTCAAAGACGGAGGCTTTTACTCCTCCCGCCTTAAATGTTTTTACTGGTTTATTTTTTTCCATTTTACATCACTCCTAATTTTTGTTCTTTGATTACGTCTTCTGCCCAATCGCTTGGGTCTGGCTCCTCGAGTTCTCTTTGTTTTTTCATCTGTGCTTTCCATATCTTGTGTTGGATATCGAGTATTTGTGGACTTGGTATTGGTCTGTTCGGTACCTTTTGAAGTATTGGGTCGTGTTCCATTTGTGCCCATCTTATTGCTTCTCTGATTTCTTCTTTTGCTGCCATTTCCATGAGTATTTCTTTCAGTATTGCTAATTCGTCGTTGTTCCATTTGTAGAATATCCTGTTTTGGTGTAGTATGCTTTCTGTTCCTTCTTCTTTTATGTCGTAACATTCGTGGTTTATCCCTGTGATTTCCAGCTGTCTTACAGCTAAAGCTACTTTGTAACCGTCTACTTTTGAATTATTTATTTCTTTTTTCATTTTCTATACCTCTGTGAACAACCTTTCATGGTGTTCTACACTTGTTTTAGAACACCTTTGAAAGGTGAGTATTTGATTGTTTTTTTATATAAGGCTTCTGAGGGAGCCGACCCCGCTAGGGGGAAAGATTTATATGCCGGTTTGCGATGAGCAAACCCCTTAAGCCTGGGCTTAAGGGGCAAGGCCGGTATATATAGCTTTAGGGGTGAAAACCGCTGAAGCCGGGCACTCGGACCTATCCTGGTTTACATTGTCCTTACATATTTTCTAGCATTTCTTTCATTATGTCTGGTCGTTCTTCTTCTACCATTAGCAGCTTGGCTTCTCCTATTGTTGAGTTTATTGGGATGATTTCCAGCGCATGGTCAAGATTTGTTTTTCTGAATTCTTTTAACCTGAAGTCGACCGTGTATCCTCTGTGTATAGGTAGGACTCCCGGATAGTTGTTTTTCTTTTTAAATAGTGTTTTCTCTGTCTCTAGGCGGATGTTTTCTAGTTGATCGATTACTTTTGTCAGTAAACTGATTCTACCAATATGGTTGTTGGGGGATGCTATTGTTTTTTGCTGGAATTTTTCAATTACATCGCTGATATAATTGATTGTTTCGTCGAAGTCGCTTTTTGGTATTTCTTTCTTGTTCATCGTATCACCTCGTTTTCTTTTCTTAGTGTCAGGTTGTCAATTGCATCTACCAGGTCCCTTAGTTCTTCTGGAGTGCACCATATCTGTTGGCGTTGCCATTCTCCTGCTCTGTTGTTGAATTTTGAGTATTGTACGCATACTCTGATGTTGTCTACGATGACTTCGCTTCTTATCGTGTCGCCGTTTCTGATTACCTTCTCGAACTTGAAAAGGCTTATCTGGAACCGTCCTGATTTGCTTTTCCTGTATGGTTGTGTTTTATCTCCCATTTTTTGTTTTCCTCCGAATGCCGCTTTTCTGTTGGCATCTTTCTCAACCTTGATGAAAGATGCCTTGAAAGGATATTATTAAGGCAGGATGTTGTTAATTATTTCCTCGATTGCTTGTTTCAGGTCTTGTAGTTCTTTCATGTGGCACTTGATTTTTTGTTTTCTAGGCGGTTTATTAAATTGGTTGATTTCATGAACGATGCTCGCGTCTTCTGCGATTATTTCTTCGAGTCCACAGATGTGTGGTTTTGTTGTCCTGAACATTCCGATTCGAAAGTGGCTTCTTTGGGATGCTTTCACGAACTGCTTATGGTTATGTGAGTTATTGCTATCATATCGTTGATGTTGGATGTTCTGCGACGTATAGTTTCTTTTTGCTACTGCTTTTGCTAGCTCTATTAGAATGCTCCCGAACAAGTCCTCTGTGCTGTTTTTATTCAGTACCATGGTTTTCGCCCCGCATCCAAGTTCTGATAGTTTTTTGAACCATCGTTTTTCTTCATTTATTTTCATCACCTTGTGATTTTTTTCGGCATACTACATGCCTGAGGAGATGTTCTTTCCTTCGTAGATGACTGTTATTTCTTTCCTCCAGCTGTGTCATGATATCTTGACTTATTTTATCTGAATTGTTCTTGTGTTTTAGTATTTGTTTCATTGTATCACCTCGTAACTGCCTACTTACAAGACGGCTTCTGTTCGTGAGAATTTACAGAAGCCGCCGTTATTAAAGCCTATAATTAATACCATGGTTCTACCCCGCAACCAAGCTCTGATAACCTCTTGAACCATCGAATTCCTTTTTCTATAATGTCGATGATTTCATCGTAGTTTGAATATTTCTACCATACGATTCCGGTTTTATTATCGAATTTTCCGTTACAGCCGGCTCCGATTACTGTTTTCTTGTCATTTTCATGTATTTGCTTGAATTGAGAGAGAAATTTCTCTAGCTCTTCTGCTTTTTGCAATAGTTGTTCTGCTGTCATTTTTTTATATAGGAATTGAGTGTCGTGATATCCGATTGCTTCAAGCTCTCGAACTAGGGCTTTTCCTCGGAACCAGCAGAATGCACCGAATATTCCTATTGGATTCTCGGTTGTTGCGAATTCGCAGTTTCCCGCGTCAATTACTTTCTGACAGTCAATCCTGCCATCTTCAGTCCGTCTTATTGTTCCCTGCAATTCGCATGGATGTGGTTTTGGTATGTTATCTAGTCCCATCTTCGACACCTCGAAACTGCCTTCTTATGAGGCGGCTTCTGTTCGTAAAAAATTACAGAAGTCGCCGATTTTTTGGCTCCAGCATTCAGCAACAAGGTTGTTTTGTAGTTGAATTAATGGATGCGTGTAGGGCCGAGGAGATAAGTGGCAATTGATTGTTTGTTGAATTAAACTTCATCTATAAAAAGAGACGCGGGTTCGATTCCCGCGTCTTTTTGCTCTTTTTGTTCTGTATTACAATCTTTTTCAAATTCCCCAATTGTTTCTCTATCAGTTATCAAATTCTATCTTCTATACCTCTTATCCGTCTTCTTTAAATGTGGCTGTTTCTGTTCGAAGAATTTGCAGACGCCGCTATTCTTTGATTCCTCGAGTCCATATTCGAAGCATTTATATACTATCGTTACCTCAGTTATTGTTGAGGTGATGTTGTTATGGGCCGACCTTTTAAGTGTCCGTATTGTGGTGGTATGAAGACTCATTGGAAAGGGTATAGGAAAACTCTTAAGGGATTGAAACGTATCCGTCGTTGTCGCGGTTGTATGCGTCGTTGGACGACGAGGATAATTTTGAAGTGTTGAATGGCCTGGAAATAGTTACTTTTCGGGCCTTTTGTTAATTAATGGCTTTCCTGCCCGTTATATCAATGTAAGGCAATGGAGATAGTGTCTTAAACAAGTTGGGTATGCTGCGTTATTACCATAGAAACTTAACTATCAATTAATATTAATATGGAGGATTTTATTCATGATTTTTCCTTTCTTTTTCGGAGGACGGAGAGGATCTTTTAACGCTAACTATTCTGTAAATCTCCCACGCGGAGTGGTTACTGATGTTCTTCGTGAGTTTTGCAAGAGTAGGAAATCGTTGCTTAAGAGTAACGAGTATGCCGGTCAGTCAGGTATCCCTATCCTGCAGGATGATCTCGATAAGTGTCTGGGGATAATGACAGGATTGGTTAATCAAAAGATTACTGATTCGAAGATTCAAAGGCTAAGACTTGAAAAACGTATTCACATGCTAAAGACGGAGCTTTCCCGCCCCGTGACTTTTCAAAATACTGCCGAAAATCCACCTTCAATAATTGATGAAATCGTACTATTGAAGGATAAAATCATTTCTTTGAAAGAAAGGAAAACATTATGACCACAGTAGCTGTCACTGATTCCATCATTGCTGATAATTATCACAAAGCATTGAATTATCTGAAAGCTCATGGCTGGTTTCCATATATAGTGATGGGTTTCTGGACAATGGTCTTCATTGTCTCAGTCATTGTTGATTACAGCATCTCATTTGATTATTTCTATCATCAGAAGATGAATGACTTTGGAGAAGTTCCGCCAGAATTAATGAAAATTATTTATGCGAAGGCTTGTCTCGGATTAAGCTTTATAGTGCTGTTGAAAGCCTCTTTTGTCATGTTTCATCGGAATTTTCAGTACCTGGTATTCCTGTGTATTTTTTTCGTCTGTGTGATCGTCTCGATCAATATCGGTAAAGCTCAGATTTATCCAGTGATTTATGATAATGCTAAAGCTAAATATGCTGATGCTGATGGCTCAGCAGATGCTTTCAGCGAGTGGATCAGTGAGACGGATAAGAAACCCGGGAAGGATGAAAACGATAATAACGATTCTACCGAGTTTCTTGAAGATCAACTGGGGATGATTTCCATTGTTAAAGCTTCAAAATGGTACGCCTTCGCCTTCCCGCTTTTTGCCTTTATGGGATTGGTCGCTGTTTTGCAATTATCGAAGGTATCTAAGGTTGTCGGAACGTTGAACCGGGCTCGGCACTATGTTTCTCGTTATCAGTTGCTTGAAAGATCAGAACAAGTCATTGGAGGTACTAATAGTACCGAGCAATGCCTGGTTAAAAACCGTCAAATCCTTTATCGCGCCGCGCAAGAAGAAGTCAGAGCGGCATATTCATGTGGATTGAGACTGATTCAAAAGCGACTAAGTGATTTAATAGTGTACGGGGAAAAGAATGAAGCATTTTCAATCTATTCGTTTTGGCAGAAATACAAACCAATTCGAATTCACCCAATGAATATAGAGGAAACAAAGGAGATCATCAGGAAAGCTGAGGAATCATTAGATAATATCAAGCTCATTGAAATAAATAATGATGACGAAGAGAAAAGTCAAAGTAAGGTTACTGACAGAACCGATTCTGAAGATTTCATTCCCTGTGATTGTTTTAATGCTGCTATTGAATCTGTTTTTGAGGAGGAATAAAATGAGAAATCTACTGATTATTTTGTTCGTGATTGTGTTGTTTGCAATCTCTATTGTCCAGAGTGCTGATGGGGATGCTGTCCAACGCGAGCATGTATTTATTCTTGTTGATCTGAGCGATTCAGCGCTACATGTGAATAACGAATTATTCGCCAGAAAAGCAGCACAATACATCGGGAGCATTATTG
>JABHYP010000294.1 GCA_018656855.1 Candidatus Latescibacterota bacterium
CACTTAACGCCGATGTCGGCCATGTATATGATAAACGTTTTGAAAACAGGGACAGCGGCAACACATTAAGCGGAGGAGTCAACTACAACGATGATCTTTTAAATACTTTGTCGCTGAAACTGGAAGGAACCGGCAAGACATCGAATCTTAACCGTTCGCAGGACGGTTATAGGGGAGCAGGAAATATCTCGTACAATCACGGATTAGCGGATGTCTCATTGAGTTTTGACGATAATCTCAACAGGAGAGGTTATTATTCCAATATAGGCCGTAAAGAAATCGAGAAAAGAAAACGCCATGAGCGAACGCTGAAACTCGCTGTAAACAGAGGGGATTTCAATCGTATTTCGGAGGGTATGGCGGTTGAGTTCGCTTTCAACATTCAACGAAAAGATATAACTGATACAGCCGACAAAAAAGATAATCCATTGAAATATCAAACCAATGTAAAGGGTGATGCAAAGGGCTTTGATATAAAGATTGGGAAAGGTGTGGGAAGGCGATTTACAAGTATATGGGAAATGGAATACAGTAAAAATGACAACGGCGTAGAACGTAAGAACCGTAGAAGAGAACAGACGGATGTGGCGACAAAAGGTTCCTTGTTTTTGGGTATTGGCCGTGCGGATACGGTGGAATTTGTCGGGTGGATAGCGCGGACACGCATCGATACACCTGCCGGGGTTGCCAACGATCGCGACGAATTAAAGTTTGAAAGCGGAGTGCTTTATACCAGTCATTTTATTGATAATCTCAAGACAGAGCTTGACTTTCGTGTGCTTCAGACGCATTTTGTAAATATAGATGTTTCCCAGTCGGCTCAGAATAAATGGATGAAGACATACTTGTTATCTCCTGCCCTCGTTTATTCTCCTTTAAGAGCGCTGACAGTCATTCACAGGGTGAATTTGTATGCGAATTATATAACCTATGATTTTGATTCGGATTTTTCGCCCCGCAGCAATATTTCGAGAAGGGTAACCTCCGAATCATCGATAGACCTTGCGCTTTCATCGAGAACCATTCTCAAGACTGGAGCTATGTTTGAGGAAAATGATTACGGAAAACTTGATTCGAAAGGAAACAAGATACCATCGGAAGAAGGGCTGAGACGGTCTTTTGATATTTCTATCGAATACCGGTTCGCCGATTGGCTGACTCTGAGCCCTATGTATATTTACGCTGTCAGGCATGACTGGTCAATAGAAGCAGATACAACAAGTTCCCTGCGGAGAGAGATTGATCAGACTTACGGGCTGGATTGCCTCTTGTTCAGGAGGGAAAACGGCAGCGTTATCATCCGGTTAAAAAGAATTATCAGGAATACGAGAAGATATCCGACACGCATCAGAAATTACATCACTGTTGCATTAAATTATGGATTTTAAATGATTGAGAAAAAAAGACACATGCGTGTCCTTAATTTATTCTTTCAGGTTTAAATATTCCATATTAATTTTACATTTTTTATTCATTTGCTTTTTCTAACACGGTTAATTCATAAATCTTATTTATCACAAAGCACGCAAAGTCAAAAACTATTTTTTAATTATGAAAATTATCCGTGTTTATCTGTGGCTAAAAAAAATTTCAAAGAATCGATTCATTTATGTTTATCTTCAGAATTATGGATATTAGATGATTGAGAAAAAAACAAAATGGTGTTTACCCAGTTCTGAAATAGAAAAAATATCCGGTATGCTTATGCGGGAACGCCCGATGCCGCTTCATTTTGCAAGAATACTTGCTCTCCGCGGCATCACTTCTATAGATGATGCCGATGCGTTTGTCAATCCTTCGCTTGATGATCTGAGAGATCCATTTTTGATGAAAGATATGGATAAGGCTGTTGAGAGGCTTAAATCGGCGATGAGAAAAGGCGAACGCATGATGATTCTGGGTGATTATGATGTTGACGGTGTTTGCGGCACAGCCCTTTTTATTAGAGTAATGACGAATCTTGGGGTTAAGGTTGGATACCATGTTCCCGATAGATTTAAAGAGGGATATGGGGTTTCAGAAGAAAGCATCGATCGTGCTATCAGGTTCGGAGCTAAACTTGTGGTAAGCGTCGATTCGGGAATAACTGCCCTTAAAGAGATAGAGTATGCCAGAAGCAAGGGAATAGATGTTATTATTACAGACCATCATGAGCCTCAGTCGGGTCTGCCCAATGCTCTGGCAGTAGTAGACCCCAAAAGGAATGACAGTACATATCCGTTCCGTGAACTTGCCGGTGTGGGAGTGATGTTCAAGCTATTACAGGCAGTGTACGCCGATATGGAAATGGACTTTGGTGAACTGTTTGAGGAACTTGATCTCGTTGCTCTAGGAACGGCAGCTGATGTTGTTCCACTCGTGGATGAAAACCGGATTCTAACAAGATTTGGTATCGAGAGGATGAAAAATACGGCGAACACGGGTCTTGCGGCACTGATGGAAATATCCGGGGCATCGAAAATTAAGGCAAATTCGAGTAATATCATCTTTTCGCTTGCTCCCAGGCTTAATGCGCCGGGACGCCTTTCCAGCGCCTCTAAGACAGTTGAACTGCTTATTTCAAATAACTGGCTGGAGGCGATAAAAATTGCCGAGGAAATTGAGGAAGAAAATGCGGAGAGGCGCAAGATGAATGACAGCGTTTACGTGGAAGCCGAGTCGATGTTAAAGAATGAGGAGACTGATAAGCACATAAGCGGAATCATTCTCGCATCCGAAAGCTGGCATCAGGGCGTTATCGGTATTGCCGCATCCCGCCTCGTTGAGAAATATTACCTCCCCACGATTCTCATTTCGCTTGAGGGCGGAGTGGGCAAGGGATCAGCGAGGAGTATCAAGGAGTTTGATATTATCACTGCCATGAGTCAATGTGAGGATATCCTGAAAAACTACGGCGGTCATAAATATGCTGTGGGTTTGTCCATCCAGGCGGACAAAATCGACCAGTTCAGAGAGCGTTTTATCGGAATAATTAACCGTGAGCTGCCCGACGGAATTCCTGTTTCGAGTTTTGCGATTGATTCTGAGGTTGATTTATCGTATGTAAACGAAACCATGATACGCTTTCTGGATGAACTGGCTCCATTTGGCGAAAACAATCCGATGCCGCTTTTATTGACAAGGAACCTGAGACCTATTAATAATGCAAGAATAGTGGGTAAAAACCATCTTAAATTCAAGGTTACCGATGGTACTAAAATTTTTAATTCTATAGCTTACAACATGGGAGAGTATAAATCAAGGGTGAGAGTAGATGCGCCTCCCATTGATATCCTTTACTCCGTTGAAGAGAACTTATGGATGGGGAGAAAAAGCATACAGCTGGTTGTAAAAGCTATAGAATAAAGCATCAAAAATGCCAGTATTTAAAGGAAAATACTTTAATCTATTGCATCAATATAGTATACTCTGTAGAAAAAAATATAACATGCGTTGTTTTAGAGACATCACATAGTGTTAAAATAAATTTTCTTTATTTGGAATTGAACGACTGAAATATGCCTGAAAATATTCAAATTTCCTGTGCCGATCAGGAGATTCTCTATATTCTCCCGGAAGAGACAAACAAAAAGGTTTGGACTTTTGCCGGCGGCAAGGGAGGAACAGGAAAAACAGCTATAACCGCCAATATCGGCGTTGCTCTTGCCACTATGGGGTATCGTGTTATACTTGTCGATGCCGATCTCGGCGGCGCTAATCTTCATACGATCCTGAACATAAAGCGGCCTAAAGTTACTCTCTCAGATTTTATAAACCGCCGTATAAATAATCTCGGCGACATTCTCCTTAACACACCCAGCGAAAACCTCCGTCTCATAAGCGGGGGAAGTGATATGGTCGGCTTGGCTAATATCCCTTACCAGAGCAAGATCAGACTGCAAAGGCATCTTGAAAACCTTGAAGCCGACTATATTTTACTCGATCTTGG
The DNA here is from genome assembly GCA_018656855.1 of Candidatus Latescibacterota bacterium. Taxonomy (GTDB): domain Bacteria; phylum Latescibacterota; class Latescibacteria; order Latescibacterales; family Latescibacteraceae; genus JABHYP01. Next base: position 3,929 of record JABHYP010000294.1, read on the forward strand.
AGCGGGGACAAATTTCAACACGCTTGATTTCTTCGTTCTTTCAAATAAAGGATTCGTTGTCTGTAATCCCGAACCGACAGCAAAAATCAATGCATATACTTTCCTGAAAAGCGTTGTTTATCGATTGATTGAACACGAATTTAAAAGGGGAACACTGATAAAGGAACTGATTGTAAAGGAGGGCAGGAATAACAAGAGAGGAAGCCTTCCTATTCCTGAACTCCTTAAACGAATCCATGATGTCGATTCCGATTCATCCGGAAAGATTAAAAAAATACTTTCAAAAATTCAACCGAGACTTATCATGAACAAGCTCAGAAGGTTTTCACAGGAGCGTGAAGGACTTCAGCTTGCCGGATTGACTGATAAGTATTTAGGTGTTTCGCTGTCATATCTCGGTATGGTGCGTGATGACTCTCATGTAGTCGATTCTTCAGAATTAATGATGCCTTTTGTCCTCCAGTTCCCAGGCTGCGGGGCTTCCAAGGATATTTATAGTCTTCTCGGAAAACTTGATGTTGAAGATAAACTGGGACGATTCGCCGTCAAACGTTCCTCGCGCCTTAAACGGTACGTCAAGACCGAACGGCGTTACTGGTACCATTGATAACTTCCTGTGTTTTTTATTGTTTATATTTTCCCTCGTTCTTCTGAAAAAATTACATACTGTCAAAGGAGTTATTAAATATGAAGAAAAAATGTACAGATATATTTTTTTTATCGGTTCTTATCCTGTTTACATCATGTTCCGGGAAATCTGGCGATAAGAATATTGAAAGCGAAAGCCTCATAAGCGGGAGATTCACCATTGTATACTCCGGGAATGTCGGCGGAAAAATAGAACCGTGCGGATGCAGGCCGCCGCTAGGGGGTCTCGCAAAACGAGCCACAGTGATCAATCAAATTCGCAGCGAAGCAAAGGATATACTTGTTCTTGATTCGGGGGCGCTGTTCTTTTCCGGACTGCATCTATATCCTCCAAATGATTATATATTAAAACTTTATGCGCGCACAATCAGGGATATAAGCAGCGGTATGGGCCTTGACGCGCTCAATGTGTCAGCCTTCGATCTTGCTGACAGTCCTGATTCACTTCTTGCATTTGCTAATGCCATGCCCTCGAAGTTTCTTTCGGCGAATATTGTCTGGAAAGGCACCGAAAATCTGATTTTTGAGCCAAACACCTCTTTTACTGTCGGGAAATTTCGCATCGGTGTTTTCGGGTTAATAGCTCAAAAGTCTTTTGGCATGAATATTTTTACGGACGATGCGCCTGTTAGCGTTCTTGATCCGGTTGAAACGGCCAGAAAAGAAGTAGCCAAACTCAAGGAAAAAAGTGATATTGTGATTGCTCTCGCTTATATGGATATCAAGAATGTAAAAGCATTAATTGCTGAAGTTCCCGGAATAAATATCATAGTTTTAAGCCATACCAATCCGCACCGGCCTACTTCGGATCATAATATTTTTAACCCAATGCTGGTCAACAATACGATCATTGTGCGTTGCCCGGACGGCGGGAGGGTTCTCGGACGACTTGACATCGATGTTATAAATGGTTCAACAGAGTTTGCAAACAAGGAAACTGATGTTGTTCTCAAACCTGTTGCACTGAGGGAAAAAGAGGGAATTTTCGAAAAATCAAATTTTTTGAATACTTTTATCGACCTTGTAGGCGATATAGAGGATGATCAGTCTATAAAAGAACTGGTCGAGAAGGCAAAAAAAATTGAGCAGGCATATAAAGACAGCATGGGATTAAATAAGATATGAGTTATTAGTTTTTTACGGAGTTGTCTTTATCAAAGGAGAATTTCCATGAAACGTATAGTTTATATCGGGTTACTGTGCTTCTGCCTGGGGATTACCTCTACTCTTCTCACCCAGCATATCTTTGCATCCCCGGTAACTAAGGGGGCTTTTATCCGGCCTGCAGATATGGAGTGGGTGGGACAGGAAAGTCATGACCCTGGAACAGCATTAAAATGGATACTGTGAAGACAGAGTGATGTGGAGATGGAAAACCTTACCAGCTTCTGGATAACAAAACTGGAAAAGGACGGGTATAATACGCCCCACAAACACACCAACGAAGAACATATTTATTATACCCTCAAAGGCAGTGGACGCCTGGTCTGCGGAGAAAGGGAAATATCGGTAGAGGAAGGCGATGTAGGTTACTTCCCGAAAGGAGTGCGGCACGGCTTTTACAATGAGGCTGACGGCGAATCAATGTTTATCGGCATCGCCGCGCGTGTTGAACCATTGGAGTAAGAAGTATTGATTAAAAAGAATTGAAGAATTATTAAGGAGTATAAAGCATCACGAAATAAAATATTTTCCCCTCATGGAACTCTTATGCCAAGAGTCACCTTGTGGATATTCTCAATAGCATCGTCCAGACAGCAGGCATAATTGAACCTGTACCTTTCCAGTGAAATCCCGAAACCGAATGTCGTAATCCCGGAATAATCCGTCTCGGCTTTCATGGTTTGAACATCTATGTCAGTGCGGCTCTTTATTCCGGCATAGAGGGATAATGTGTTCTTTACCGCAGCTTTCACGCCGAAAGCATAAACTATATCATTATCGTTCGGGAAAATAATATCCGCCATGAGTGTTAGCGGCGAATGTATAAGCTCTTTTCTGGCACCGACTGTAAAAATAACAGGAAGCGTTTCTTCGTAACCGCTAGAATAGCTTTTAAATACTTTTCCCATGTTTGACAACACCGCTCCAACACTGAGCCCCTCAA
>JABHYP010000295.1 GCA_018656855.1 Candidatus Latescibacterota bacterium
AAAAGAATACTTTTTGTTTTATCTTTGCTTCCATCATCCACCACAACAATGTGATCGATAAAATCCGGGATGACCTGGATCGTCCGGCCTATAAGAAGCTCCTCATTGTATGCAGGTACAACAACACATACTTTTTTATTCCTATACATCATAACCCCCGGTTATCATAAATCCCGCTTGCTGCAGTCGGCAGAGAATTTTCAGTAAATAAGTACAATCTTAAACTAAAATTCAAATTTATTAGCATTTCGACGACAGCTTTATGGTAATTTAACATTTAATCGGCAATTTTTAGTATTTTTTTAAGATAGTTAAAGAGTATAACATAAATCAAGGTATTATGCGATCGAACCTTGACTTTTTCTGATATTACTTTCATATTGTTTTTTTGATATTTGATAGGGCTCATTTGCTATTCTCTCTTATTTTTAGACCGATTAATTGATATTTCCGATAATTGAGCCGATTATATATATAACCATAGTAATTAAAGTTTCTATTGTTTTTATTGCTGTACATTAACTAAAAAGGTCTGCTGTGTGAGTAAAACGTTTTTATCAAAATCAGGCTCAAAAAATCTTCTTGTACCAGCGTTTTCCATGTTCTCACCTCTCCTCTTGATCGGAATGCTCGGCGGTATTATCTATTCAAACAGTTTTGACTGTTCATTTCATTTCGATGATTATTATAACATTACAGAAAATAACGCAATCCGCAACATTGAGAATGTTAATGCTATCTGGAATTTCATAAACAGGCGTTTTGTCGGAATTTTTACTTTCGCCCTGAATTATCACTTTCACCATCTCGATGTTTTTGGATACCATGTCTTTAATGTAGTTATACACATAGCATCGTCTTTTCTGGTGTGGTGGCTGGTTATCCTGACCCTGTCAACACCGGTTATGCAAAAGGAACGGATCAGCACATATAAAAGGTTATTGGCTCTGGGATGCGGATTACTGTTTTTATCCCATCCGGTTCAAACTCAGGCGGTAACTTACATCGTTCAAAGAGTAACCTCGCTGGCTTCATTATTCTATTTCGCTTCACTCTGTTTTTATCTGAAAGCAAGACTGACAGAGAAAAAATATCAAAGAATATTATTATTTCTGAGTTCGGCATTGACAGCGCTTCTGGGAATATTCACCAAGGAAATTGTTATTACTCTGCCATTTTCCATACTTTTATATGAGATTTATTTCTTAAGGACGGAAGATAAAAGTGTTGTAACAATATTTAAAAAAAAGAAGTTCTGGTTATCTTTAATTCCGTTTGTACTGTTTATACTCATTATCCCGTACCTGTTTTCCTTTAAGATATCGAGTATTTTTGTAACTGTCTCATCCCAGAGGCACCTTGATCCGCCGCTGACACCTGTTATTTATTTCATGACCCAGTTCAGAGTAATACCTTATTATATAAAGCTATTATTTGTGCCTTTAAATCAAAACCTTGATTACGATTTCCCCGCTTCACTAAGTTTCTTTGAGCCCTACACATTCCTGGGTTTTCTTTTCCTGGCTGCCCTAATATTCACAGCAATACGGATGTTCTCCAGATACAGGCTGGCTTCTTTCGGGATACTGTGGTTTTTTCTCACACTTTCCGTTGAAGCGATAAAACCTCTCGGGAATGTCATTTTCGAACACAGGCTTTATTTGCCGATGTTCGGTTTCAGCCTGTTTTTTGTCAGTATATTATATCATCTGTTCCGGGAAAGAAACGCAAGGACAGCGGTGATTTTTTTTACTGCGTTAATAATCTTTTTTTCAATTTTGACTTACGAGAGAAATAAAGTCTGGAAGGATGACATAACTCTGTGGAGCGATGTGGTAAAAAAATCGCCTGATAAAGCAAGACCATATCTCAACCTGGGACGCGCCTTTTACCATGCGGAGAAAGACGATGACGCGATAAATCACTACCGCAATGCCCTGCGCCTCAATCCACAGTATACTGATGCGTACAATAATCTCGGGAATGCGCTTGTCCGTCAGGGGAAGATTGATGAGTCTATAACGGAATACCGCAGGGCTTTGAGTCTGGATCCATATTATCCCGAATTGTACAGTAATCTCGGCGCCGCTCTATATCGCCAGGGAAAAACAGAGGAGGCTATTCAGGTGTATCAAAAAGCCCTTAGTTCAAATATCCGCAATGTCGAGTTGCATTTTAACCTCGGTCTCGCTCTTAGCAAACAGGGTAAATTAGAAAGGGCAGTCGAACACCTGAAAAACGCACTTGATATCGAACCGGGGTATGAAACACATTATCTAATGGGTCTCGTTCTTAAAAAACAGGGTAAAACTGACGAAGCCATAGAACATATACTTGAATCTGTACGCATAAAGCCCGATAATATTGAGGGGCACATCGTCCTGTCACAATTGTATGCATTCAAGGGAGAAACTGAGAAAGCGCGAAGCCATTCAGAGGAGGCAGACAGACTCAGGAAATTTCAAAATAAAAAGTAAACGTCTGTGGTTTATAGTTTATAGTTGTTAGGGTGAAGAGTAAATAATGAATACATAATTCTCAATTTCCATTGCTCAATTTTGAAATATGACAACTGACTATTGACTACGGACTAATTATCATCAGAAATCCGATTCAGGAAAATTCACACCAGCACGCGGTTATAAACGTGAGAGAAAATCAATGCAAAAAAACGTTTTGAAAAGCTCTTTAACTTCTTTTTTTCTCCGAATATACCCTATAGTGGTTATCTGCGCACTCGGTATTATACTTTATTCAAACAGCTTTGACTGTTCTTTTCATTTTGATGACACTCACAATATTATCAACAACGAGATCATCCGTGATATAAAAGATATTAAATCGATATGGAATTTTGGTTTTCATGGTAAAACGCGTTTTATCGGCTACATTTCATTTGCGCTGAACTACCATTTTCATCAGCTCGATGTGTTCGGCTATCATGCCGTAAATGTGATTATACACCTGATCTCATCATGTTTTGTTTGGTGGCTGCTGTTACTTATCCTTTCAACACCAGTGATGCGAAATCGGAAAATTAGTACTTCCAGGGAACTGATAGCTCTGGGTTGCGGACTCTTATTCGTATCACACCCGGTACAGACACAATCAGTAACCTATATTGTTCAAAGATTTACTTCACTGGCTGCGTTGTTTTACTTAGCTTCACTCTGTTTCTATCTGAAAGCAAGGCTCTCAGAAAAAAAACATTTGCTCCCGTTACTTTATTCACTTTCAGCGCTTGCTGCGCTGCTCGGAATGCTGACGAAAGAATTTGTTTTTACATTGCCTTTTGCAATGCTGCTCATGGAATTCGGTTTCATGAGAAACGGAGGTCTGAAAGAGATTGTAAAAGATAAAAAGATTTTTTTCTTTATTCTTCCGCCTTTACTCTTTACCCTGATTATTCCCGGACTCTTATCATTCAGTTTTTCGGATGTTTTAGGCGCTGTATCGTCGGACAGATACAATGATCCGCAGTTATCGCCCTTCATTTATAGTCTGACTCAGTTAAGGGTAATCCCTTACTATATTAAGCTATTATTTTTACCGATACATCAAAACTTGGATTATGATTTCCCCGCTTCAGAGCAGTTTTTTGAATCCTCTACATTCCCGGGGTTTCTGTTTCTGGGAACGCTTTTAGTGATTGCAGTACTGATCTTTCCGCGGAAAAGACTTATGTCCCTTGGGATTTTCTGGTTCTTTATCACTCTTTCCGTTGAATCGGTAAAGCCTCTGCATAATGTCATTTTCGAGCACAGGTTATACCTGCCTATGTTTGGATTCAGCGTATTTTTCATGAGTACATTGTATTACTCACTCTGGAGTAAACATGCAAAGGCTGCGGCAATAATTTTCGTGGGAGTGATATGTTCATATTCGGCGCTAACATATCAAAGAAACAAAGTCTGGAAGGATGATTTTACCCTGTGGAGCGATGTAATAAAAAAATCACCTGATAAAGCGAGACCCCATAACAATCTTGGCAACGCATTATACAGTCAGGGAAAGTACAATCAGGCTATTGAAGAATATAAAAAATCTCTTGAAATAAATCCTTATTACACCGTTGCATACAACAATCTTGGGAATGCACTCATTTTTCAGGAGAAAGTTGATGAGGGAATTGCGGCGTATCACAAAGCACTTGAGATTAACTCATACGATTCCGATGTTCTTGCCAATCTCGGACGTGCTCTCTACAGTCAGGGAAAGATCGATGATGCAATTGCCGTTTACAAGAAGGCGCTCAAAGTCAATCCGCTTTTTGCCGATGTACACTATTACATCGGGAATGCATTCTTCAGCCTGGGGGAGGTAGAGGAGGCTATTTCCGCATACAGAAGAGCAGTACAAATAAATCCCGACCATGCGAAAGCATATAATAACCTGGGCAACGCTTTTGGCCGACAGGGAAATCTTGACGATGCGGTTCTGGAATATTACAGAGCGCTTGCTATCGATCCGGATTTTGCCGATGCGCATAAGAATCTCGGACGTGCTCTCTTTCAAAAGGATCAACTGGAAAAAGCTGCAGAACATCTCAAGATTGCACTGAGTATTGAAACAGCCTTTGAAACGCATTTCATATTAGGGATCGTTCTTAAAGAACAGGGAAAAACCGAAGATGCCGTTAATAGTTTCCAGGCTGCGGCACGCTTAAAACCTGATATTATCGATACACATCTGGAACTTGCCCTGTGTTATGAAAAACTCGGAAAAGCGGATGAGGCCAGGACTCACACCGAAGAAGCTGAAAGGCTCAGAAAAATGCCTGTAAGGTAAAGATAAATATCTTTAATACTGCGGCGATTAAATATGTAACAGTATGAGTCGAAACTTAAATGTGGAAAATGAAAGCCCCCCCCAAAATTCCCCCCTATCAGGGGGGATGCAGAAGACAGGGGGGGGAACAAACACTTAATATTATAAAAAATGCAACTTATTTAACTGCCGGACAAATTAAATCTGGAATCTGGAATTTGGAATCTGAAACTATGAGTAAACTCGTTCTCGCAATAAACGGTTTGGGAAATGTAATCACACGTATTATTTCCCGGATATATCCACTGATTATTATATGCATTCTCGGTATTATAATCTATTCCAACAGTTTTGACTGTTCTTTACATTTTGACGATTTTGACAGTATTCGCGATAATACCGCTATCCGCGATGCTCGAAATGTAAAGGCGGTCTGGAACTTCATCAACCGCCGCTTCGTAACATATTACACATTTGCCCTGAATTATCATTTTCACAAGCTCGAAGTGTTCGGTTACCATATCGTTAATGTTGTTATTCACATAGCTGCGTCTTTTATGGTATGGTGGCTGGTCATGCTTACCC
>JABHYP010000296.1 GCA_018656855.1 Candidatus Latescibacterota bacterium
ACTGATTTTTCATTCAATCATGCTGATGTGCTTATCGACGGCTCAATAGACACGTTTTTAAGGGGAGGTGCAATGCCGAACAGGTTGAAATACCGAATCGACGCCGGCTACGGGAGCAAAAGCCTGCCTTTACAGCGCTATGGTTCCATCGATGGCAGATTCACAGCATTCAGCCCCTTCGGAGCGATGAAAACACTCGACAAGGGCCTTGTCGGGGGGAAACACCATCTGGCAATATTTGCTGAGCATACATTCAGGACGGCACCGTTTGAGATGCTTAAAATCAAATGGCTGACAAGGAATACTGAACTTGCCCTGCATGGCGCATACGGCAGGACATGGGAAGGGAAAATGAATAAACGAGTCATAGTTGATTTGCCTGAATCGATAGAAAACGGCCGCGGAGAAATGGGGCTCACCCTTCATAATGTTTTCAAGCATTTCAGAGTGGATATCTCAAAATATCTTGACAGCAGCAACTATTATTTCAGCGTTGGAGTTGCTAAAATATACTAGAGTGCTCTTTTCCAAATGATGGACATACGAAAATTATTATCTACAATGTAACAGGTCAACCTGTGAGTGTTCTAAAGAATGAATACCATCAAGCTGGGAAACACTCTGTAATCTGGAATGCAACGGATATGCCGAGCGGTCTCTACTTCTGCACTTTAAAGGTGGGAGGGATTAGTGAGACGAGGAAGATGGGGTTGGGGAAGTAAGAGAGTAAAAAAGCAAAGCCAAACAAGGCTGGACTCATATAGGAGCGTATCCCTTCTCATCAGGACAAGCGAAAATCGAATTGACCGATGAAACGAATGGAAAGCTTGTCTATGCTGATGCAGTCAAGTGGGTGAAGAAATGAAAATTATCAGTGGCTTTGAACATTTCTTTAAACTTTATTATAGATACCGGTGTCTAAAATACGGCATGAACAAAAAACCGTTATTTCATGGAAGGAAAAAAATTATTAGCCATGAAAATCAATATTAAAAACCTTAATAAAAACTACAGGGGCGGCATCCGTGCCCTCAAGGATATTAACCTTGAGGTAGAAAGCGGAGTGTTCGGTCTCCTGGGCCCCAACGGCGCTGGCAAAACAACACTGATGCGCATCCTGGTGACACTCATGAAACCGACAGAGGGGCAGGTAACAATCGATAATATGAATTTGCAGAAGAACCGCGCTAAAATCCGCGCCATGACAGGGTATCTTCCACAGGGATTCAGTATGTTTTCACGGCTCAGGACATGGGAGTTTCTCGATTATTCGGCACGGCTTGCCGGTTTGAATCAGGGCAGTCCACGGAAAAACGCTGTCGAAGAGATGCTCGAAACGCTCGGCCTCTTTGAAGCGAGAGACCGCCAGGCTAACAAGCTGTCGGGCGGCATGAAACGGCGGCTCGGTATAGGCCAGGCGTTAATCGGCGACCCGAAAATACTGATTGTCGATGAACAAACAACCGGACTTGACCCGGAAGAAAGACTCAAATTCAGAAATCTTCTCGCCGACATGAGCCGGAAGGATATAATCATCATACTCTCGACACACATCGTCGGGGACATTTTAAGCTCCTGTACAAGAATGTCGCTTCTGAACAAAGGAGAGGTTGTCTTTTATGGACCCCCTGACAGCTTGGTCGAACAGGCCAGGGGGCATACCTGGCTGATCAAGGCCACTGACAGCGAACTTGACAAAATAAAAGATACTTGTACTATCATCTCAACAGTGCCTTCGAAAGAGGGGTGGGATGTTCAGGTGGTCAGCGAGAACCTTGACGGGCATCAGGGAACGCCTATCGAACCGAATCTTGAACATGCGTATGTTTATTTCCTCGAAAACAAACTGGGTAATTCCATTGATGCAAACGAACTTGAAATGTAAATATATAACAGTTATTACCTTTTTACTTTAATACGTAAAAAGCAAATGTCTGAATTTTAATTTTTTTACTAAACTTTATACATTTAATCTAAACTTTTATTAAGAAAAGAAAAATGCTGTCATTCCATAACATATTTTCCGTAGCGCTCTATGAGTCGAAAAACCTCTTCAGAAGCTGGTTTTTCAGGATATTTTCCCTGCTTTCCCTGTCCATTCTTGCATTCATTAATTTCGGGATGGTAGGTCATAGAAGTGCACCGTCGATGTTCAGCGCTCTTCCTTCGCTAATCCCCTATCTTAATATCCTGCTTTTGAACGTGGTACAGGCTGTCATCGGAGTCTTTCTCGCGTCTGATTTTATGAAATACGACAGGAAACTCGACTCTACCGAAGTTATCTATATGCGCTCGATGACCAATGCAGATTATGTGCTCGGAAAAACGCTGGGAGTACTGGTAATTTTCGGCTTTCTGAATACGGCTGTCCTGATCAATGCCTTTGTTTTCAATGTGTTTATAACCGGCACACCGTTTCTGCCCCAGGTTTATGTGTTATATCCGCTCCTGATCAGTCTACCTACACTTATCTTTATTTTCGGGCTGTCATTTATGCTCATGGCGATTATCCGAAATCAGGCTATAACCTTAATCATACTACTTGGATACATTGCAATAACAATATTCTTCCTGGGCAGCAGATTCCACAATTTATTCGACTACATGACCTTTAATGTTCCGCTCGCCTACTCGGATTTCGTCGGATTCGGTGATCTTACTCCGGTTCTCATTCATCGTGGAATATACCTCCTTGCGGGCATCGGTTTCATTTTCACAACCGTTCTTCTGTTAAGACGGCTTCCCCAGTCACGGATTATGAACCATATTTCGCTTGGCATTGCGGTCTGCTCAATAACAGGCGCAGCTTTGCTGGGACACGCATACCTATCGAAGCTGTCTGACGGAAAAGACTTGCGGCAAAAAATGACTGTGCTGAACCGCAAAACTGCGGAAGCGCCGCGGATATCTATTAATACCTGCGATCTTGAACTTACACATGACGATGAACGTATTGACGTCCGGGCGCACCTGAGGTTTACAAACAACACACCTAATGACATCAGTCGCTATGTGTTCAGTCTCAATCCCGGACTCGAAGTTAAGAAAGTCATGCACAGCGGAACAGAGAGTGCTTTCACCCGGGACATTCACATCATGACCATCGAACCATCAACCGCTCTTGCGCCCGGCGCCGTGGATTCTCTGACAATCTTCTATCACGGAACTATTAATGAAGATGCGTGCTATGCTGATATAGACGAAGCGACATTGGAAGAAAATTACCGGATAATACTTTATAATATACAAAAACGTTACAGTTTCATAACCCCCCGTTATGTGCTGCTGACTCCTGAAAATATTTGGTACCCTGTGGCGGGCATCCCTTATGGAGCCGCTTATCCGCATCTCGGAGCGAAGGATTTTATTACGTTCACTCTCAGTGTAAAGACTGTTGAAGGCCTTACAGCAGTATCCCAGGGTGCGGTCACACGCGGAAGTGACAGCACATTCACTTTTGAGCCGGAAGTTCCCCTGCCCCAGCTCTCGCTTGTCATCGGACAATATGAGCAGAGAACTGTGTCTGCCGAGAATATAGATTACCAGCTTTTCGTTCTGGAGGGGCATGATTTCTTCTCCGAATATTTCCCCGGGATAAAGGAAAAATTACCGGAATTGATTACCGATATCAAATCGGACTTTGAGAATAAAATCGGTATAAGCTATCCCTTCAGACGCCTCTCGCTTATCGAGGTGCCTTTGCAGTTTATTTCTTATCCACGTTTCTGGACTCTCTGCCAGGAAACGGTGCAGCCGGAACATATACTGCTGCGTGAAAAGGCACTTATGATTCAGGGATCTGATTTTAAACAGAGCAGTAACCGAATGAAACGGATGATTGAAAGAGGTCGAAACGCAATGACTCCGGAAGAATTGGAGTCTAATATGTTCCGCAGATTTGTCACCACAACATTTACAAACATCTACTCCCCATTCAGGAATATCCGCCGGAACATACAGGGTCAAGGAAGACAAGGTAACTTTTTCCGCAGCCTCAGTATAAGCTTCCTGCCAAATTATACAGAAAGTTATTCTGTTTTCTCACACTACTTCTCTCATTGCTATAATTTTTCTTCCGAGAAATGGCCAATTTTTACCACGGCTATAGAATTTTTCCTCAGCGAAAAACTCGAAAACCAGCCATCATCCCGTATGCGTTTTTTCACAGGATTATCAAGCGAGGAAAGAGCAAACCTTGAACTTATGAAACAGAACCTTGTCGAAATACTTGAAAACTCTCAAAATAACGATGACGTTCATGACATACTAAAAATAAAAAGCGCTTACCTTTTTGCATCCATACAAAATGCTGTGGGCAAAGAGGATTTTGATTTTTATCTAAGCGATATTTTCACATATGACCAGTTCAAAAATATTAATGTTGAAGAATTCGCCAGAGAATTCAAGGATTTGTTCGAATTTGACCTCGTACCTCTCCTGGACTCATGGCAGCATGAAAAAAATCTGCCCGCATATATCATTACCGACCCGGCATGTCTCGAAATTATTGAGAACGAAAGAACCAGATACCAGGTTACCTTCACTGTTTCAAATACCGAGGCTGTGGACGGCCTTATTTCGGCAAATTTTAGGATGAGAGGCGCCGGAGGACGCGGACCGGGTGGAGGAAGAATGAACTTTTTCATGGGAAGCCAGGGTGACGATGATGAAAAGTTTTTCAATATTCACGCCGGGGAGACAAAGGAAATTGGAATTGTACTCGAGGAACGACCCAGCGCAGTAACTGTCAATACCCTCATTTCCCAGAACATACCCTCGATTGTAGAAAACCGGTTCGGCGAGGTCGAGAGTGACGAGAATGCGGAACCGTTCGATGGAGAACGCATACTTGATGAAACCCTGCTTACCATCGAACCGGGAAATATTATTGTGGACAATGAAGACCGGGGATTTGAAACACAGACCGTTTCAACCGACAGTTACGTGAAAAGACTTGTTAATCGTAACATCGTTGAAGATGAATATATCGGGTTAAGGTTCTGGAATATGCCAAGAAAATGGAAAGCCACCACATCAAGTGAATTCTATGGTACGTTTAGGCGTTCCGCTAGCTATATTCGTGCCGGAAAGGGCGATAACAAAGCCGTCTGGAATGCGGAATTACCAAATAGCGGGAACTATGACGTGTATTATCATGTCGCTGAAATCAGGTCTCCGATGCTTGGGCGAAGAGATCGTGATAGAGGACGGCAGCAATCGATTCAGGACTTCCACTTCATTATTCATCATGATGACGGAGATGAGGATATCGAACTTGATGTCTCCAGCGCTCAACAGGGATGGCATCCTCTGGGCACTTATTATTTTTCAGAAGGAAATGCAAGAATTGAATTGACGGACGAGTCTAAAGGGCGTCTGGTTTATGCTGATGCTGTCAAATGGGCAATACACGAATAAGAATACTACCTCGAGGAAAATGAAAAATGAAACGGAACACGTTTATTACAGCCGCACTGTGTATAATAATTGAACTATGTATATCAGGACTTCATCCCGCTCGGGCTCAGATGGTAATTACCTACGAAAAAGCGCTTAATATCGCTATGGAAAACAGCCCTGATATTAAACGGACCAGCCTGAATCTGGAACGAAGCAGTGAGATGTTAAATGCCCAGAAAGCGTCACTGAAATCACAATTCAGCCTCACTCTTAATCCTTTCAGCTTTGATAAGAACAGGACTTTTAACAGGCTTTTTTCCGCTTGGAATACAAACGAAACCAAAGAATCCCTGGGAACGTTCACTATCTCTCAGCCGATAAAGAAAACAGACGCCACTCTGTCTCTGATAAACCGTTTATCGTGGCAGGATTCCTACAGTGATTTTCAGGGTATACGCGATAAAAGCTTCAACAACAATCTTTATATAAGTTTTCAGCAGCCGATATTTACCTATAACAGAACGCAACTTGAATTACGCGAACTTGAGCTTGACCTTGAAAATACCTCACTCACCTTCGCCATTCAAAAACTGTCTCTTGAACGACAGGTGGCAAATGGCTTCTATAATGTCTATCGACAAAAGATGAGCCTTGATATTGCTGTTGATGAGCTCGAAAACCAGAAGCAGAGTTACGAGATCATAAAAAACAAGGTAGATGCAGGCCTCAACGCGCTCGAAGAACTCTACCAGGCAGAACTGAATCTTGCCACCAGCGAATCAAACCTACAGAATCAAAGAGTTTCTCTTGATAATGAACTCGATAATTTCAAACTGCTTATCGGCATAGCGCTAACCGAAACAATATTAATCGATGCCGATGTTACCCACAAGCCGGTAGAGGTCGACCTGGACAAAGCCCTCAATACCGGACTCAAAAACAGAATGGAACTTCGCCAGCGAAAGATAAATCTTGAAAACGCCCAATTCGATGTCATACGTACAGCAGCCCAGAACGAGTTTAAAGGAAATATGACACTTTCATATGGTATTATCGGCACTGAAGAAAATTTCGCGGAAATGTATGCAGAGCCTACACAGAGGCAGTCCGTCGGCATTTCGTTCGATATTCCGCTCTGGGACTGGGGTGAAAATAAATCGCGGATAAAAGCATCTGAAGCCACAGTAAAAAGTCGCAAATTGTCTTTTGAGGATGAAAGAAATGCAATTATCATCGGTATCAGACAGTCGCACCGAAGCCTGAACAACCTTGTCAATCAGATCGAAATCGCCCGCCAGAACGTGCGCAATGCTGAACTGACCTACGATATAAACCTGGAACGGTATAAAAACGGCGATCTTACCAGCTATGACCTGAATAATTTCCAGACACAGCTTTCCCAGAAAAAAACGGGGCATATTCAGGCGCTAATTAATTACAAACTTGCGCTTCTTGATTTGAAAATTCAATCGTTATGGGATTTTGAACTTAATCAGTCTGCTCTACCGGAAGAATTAATGTACACACAGTAAATATTGAGCATCATGACCTTTGATGGTTAAAACTATCGTGGCAAAGGCATAAGTCAAAAGGGTATATAATGAATACATAATGCTCAATTATGATATATGACAACGGACAACTAACAACGGGCCAAGGACTAATCTTGAATTCTAATCTGAAATTTAAATTTAAACCATGAACGACAGGAGTAACTTGTGAAACGCGTATTAACTTCTGTAAGCATACTTATCTTCTTTCTGGGCTGCAGCAATCCTGAAACACAAATGGATACCGATATTGAAGTTCCGGTTTCAGTAGAAGAAATTGGGCTTAAATCTATTGAGGAGTTTGTTGTGACTACCGGAACAGTCAAAGCGACCAAGGAAGTAATTCTCAAAAGCGAGACACCGGGTTTTTACCGCCTTGCTGTTAATCCGCAAACATCGAGGCCTTATGCACTTGGTGATATTGTAAAAAAAGATCAGGTGATTATTTACCTGGATAACCCGGAACAGGAAAATTCCATCAAGATTGATTCTGTTGTGCTCAACC
>JABHYP010000297.1 GCA_018656855.1 Candidatus Latescibacterota bacterium
AAAGCACGCTTCCTGCAAGCACAGCGGGGTCGTCCGCAAGGCTGAGTCGCCCGCTTTCAAGGGTGCTGCTCTCAAGCTTAACCTTCTGTCCCATGGATTCATAGATGCCGTCCTCGAATCCCATGACTGACATGGCGTCTGTGATGAGGCAGGTTAGGTTAACGCTCTTGTTTTGTACAATTAGCCCCAACATCCACGGATGAATATGGAAACCGTCGGCAATAACTTCGACAGTGAGTTCCGTCGAATAAAGCGCCGCTCCCGCAAGGCCGGGTTCACGGTGGTGAATGGGACTCATGGCGTTAAAGAAGTGTGTAACATGTGAAGCGCCGTGATCTATTGCCCTCAAAACGTCGGTAAGGGTAGCGTTCGAATGTCCAAGAGAAGCCACGACACCCTCCCGGGCGAGTTTCAGGATCAGGTCAAGAGCTCCCGGTAATTCAGGCGCAATGGTCATCTCAACAATTTTCCCGTCGCCCAGTTCGAGTATCTCGGTAAAAACATGGTTGTCCGGAACACAGATAGCCGGGAGAGGCATACTGCCTCTTCGTTCAGGGTTTACAAACGGTCCTTCCGCATGTATTCCCAAAATAGAGGCGCCACCGGTATCTTTGCCGACAGTATCGGCAAGTTCAGGAAGAAGCGAACGATAACTGTTTCTCTCGATAAGTGGTGTCAGAAGCAGGCCGCTGGTCCCGTGAGCGGCATGTATTTTTGCAAGCCCGAAAATATGCTCCCTGGAGCCGTCCATAACAGTAAATCCGCCACCGCCCTGGTTGTGAATATCTATGAAACCCGGACATATAAAGCGCTCCGAGCAATCGATAATTCTGTCAGACTCACAGGATGTGAATTCACTAATATGAAAAATTCCGTTAATTTTTCCACCTTCTATTACCACCACACCATCGTGCATCACCCCTTCACCCAGCACAATATCACCGCCGGAGAGCACGAGTCTCTCACTCATTTTTTGCCTCCACTATATACTTTAAAATATTTCCCTGACATTTACATGGAGTTCATCCTTAATTCGGATACAAACTCTTCTGCCGGTATAGATGATGAAGAAGAATTACTAGGTACAACGCATGCTGAGGTCGGTAGAGTTTTTGCAGACCACTGGAAACTACAGAAAACGCTGAAAGAAGCTATTGCCTGCCACCACAAACCAATGCTCAAGCCTGATTCAGAGCATGTTCTAATGATTCATATATCCGATATTATAAGTCACCATGCATTGGAATCTGTGGATAAGAATTTGAGTCCTGATTTTAATCCGGAAATACTTAAAAAATCGGATTCTCTTCAGAAAAGATGCATAAACTCGTTGATGATTTAAAACAGATATAAAAGCGAATATAATCCATGTTACCAGAATGATTACCGGGTAATGCAAGTCCTCGTCTCTTTACTCCCGTATAACTAAACTTCACCTGAAAACAGGGCAGTATAGTCATTTTCCAGGTCATTTGTAAATGCGTCGATACCGTCGCGCGTACCGGGATGCATAACCATCGATTCGAGTACGGAAAAAGGAACTGTTGCAATATCCGCTCCGGCCTCGGCACAATCGCGGGCCTGTGTTGCGTTACGAATGCTTGCGGCTATAACCTCACATTCAACCTCGTAAATACTAAAGATTTCAACGATACGCGCTACAAGGTCGACACCGCTGTTGAGTTCATGATCCGTAATAAGGGAATCGGTGGATGATTCGTCAAATATTCCGGTGGCAGGGAAATAGTCGGTTTTTTCGAATTTCATTCCGGTTTTTTGGCGAATACGGTCATCCACGCGTCCTGCGAAAGGGCTGACATAGTCGGCGCCTGCTTTTGCGGCAAGCAGGGCCTGTTCGGGTGTGAATATCAATGTCGCGTTGACAGGAATTTTCTCGTCAGAGAGCCTGTTTATTGCCATGATTCCGTCAAACGGGTCACCTTCGCCCGAGGTATTAACCGTACAAACAGGAATTTTTATAGCAACGTTGCCGGTGACCTGGTCAAATTTATCGTACAAAATTTTACCCTGTTCAACCATCTCATCCGCTGTCAATCCGGCAACCTCAAGGGAAACAGGGCGCATTCTTCCAACCTCGGCGAGGATTTTTTTTATGTATCCATCCATATCAATTCTTTCCCCGCTTTCCCTCATTGCAAGCACAGCCTTTTTGATAAGCGACGGGTTAGTCGTGACACCGTCAATAATCACCCACGATACAGCTTTTTTAATTTCTTGCAAATGTGCCGAATCTAAAAACAGTTTCATTAAAAGCCTCCTCAAAGGGCTTATAAACCCGCTTTAAAACAGATATTTTGTAATGTATAGGGAATTAAGGTTTTTTGATTTCTCCCTTAAAAGGGAATAATGGACAGCAAACATTATCTGGTGGTCACTGCTGTCCGAATTTTGAGAGGGAAAATCCATATAATTAAATATAGAGCGGTACAAAAAAAGTGTCAACAGTTTTGTAAACGGTTTGATATTTTCTTTTATCAGAGTGTGCAATAATTCTTTGCAAATACAAATTATCCTGTAGTATTTAAATGAATAATATAATATGTTATATTGTTATGCGGAGGAACTTTGAGTTTCTTCTGCGAGGACTTAACAAATGCCGGCTTTATAAAATAATAATCCGGGAACGAGAGTAAAAATCAGACAGTCGAAAGATTCATTACAATTAGCAGTATTCTGAAAAAGGAGGATGGAAATGGACAGCAAAAACGTTGACCTCAAACGGCGTGGAATGCTCGTTAAGGGAGCATCACTTATAGGAGCGACAGTGGGAGGCTCGATGCTTTCATCACTGGCATCTTGCCAGAGCAATACGGGAAGAGCCGGCAGAAGCGGCACCGGAAATACATCAAAATACCTTAAATATAAAGACAAGCTTGACAAATGTTTCAGCGCTGTATGACAGGATG
>JABHYP010000298.1 GCA_018656855.1 Candidatus Latescibacterota bacterium
AATAGTCGACCGCATTAACACCGATAAAGATATCATGCGCTCCCAGAACCTCGGCCCAGCCAAGCGCGTATGAGAGAAAAATTGTATTCCTGGCTGGCACGTATGTAACCGGAATACTGTTTGATACCTGCCCAACCGGCCTGTTTTTGGGCACCTCAATATTGTCAGTCAGCGCCGATCCGCCGATGATACGCAGATCGATTTCCATCACAAGCCGCCTCAATACGTTCGTAGAATCTGCAATGAGTTCTGCTGCCTTAAGCTCACGGTCATGTCTCTGGCCGTATTTAAAGGTCATTACGCACGGTTCATAGCCATCTCTTTGGGCGAACGCAAGTGTTGTAGCGGAGTCTATACCGCCGGATAAAAGGACCACGGCCTTTTGTTTTTCAGCCTGCATCAGCCATCATCTTTCCTGTATGTGACACGGCAGCGTTCGCTTTCACCGATGGTAACCGAAACAACCCTGATACCATCTTTTGCAATCCTTCCGTACAGTAATTCGAACAGAAGCCTTGCGAGGTTTTCAGAAGTGGGATTCATCCCGGCAAACTCGTCCAGATCGTTTAGAGTACGGTGATCGAACCTTGCAACGATTTCGTCCAGAACAGCGGCAATATCTTTGAAATCAATACTCAAACCCAGTTCATCAAGTGTTTTCACTTCAACCGTAACCGATGCGCTCCACGTGTGGCCATGGAGACGGGCACAATCTCCGGCATATCCTTTCAGGCTGTGAGCGGCGCTGAAATGAGTATCGACAGTAAGTTCGTACATTCGCTTTCATTCTCCTATACCTGATTATTCATCAGTCTCTTCCCCGGAGATATTCCACGCCATCCGGGCAACAGTTTTCTGAGTATGTGACATTACAAATACAATATATGGATTTTTTTCACCGAAAAGATCTTCCCCGAAAAATGTTATACATTTGAAATAAAGCGTAATTTTTCTCCGATACACGCTTCTCGGGAGATCAATCCTGTTATAACTTGAAAATACGGTGTCCTGGACAGTGGAAATTTCCGTTTTCGTAATATCCGCAGGTTCTATCATGATACCGCGGGAGTTTTCAATATACATTGCCCAGTACACAGTCTCAAGAGACTTAAGGGAAAAACCTGACTCCATAGTCAGCAGTACGCGAAACATTCCCTCCCTGACTTCGTCTTCAATAAGCTTTTCCCGGAATTCTTCGCATGATTTTTCCTCAAGAGAGTCTTTCTGACATTGAAACAGTATATACGCTTCCGTGGAGAAGTTATCAAGCAGTGTGGCACGGCAGTTAATAACATCCTCATGGCTCGGAGTCATTCTTCGAGGTCTCTGTCCGGTATTTTCATAGAGCGGATTCGGTATTGAAAAATCTATGGAATATTGGCGCAGAATATCTTCAGCATTATCACACGTTACATTTTTTTCCTTCAGTGTGGTTCTGATGTCTGCCACAGTGTCAACATCTCTGAGATACTGTGGAACAGACGCGCATGAGCTGATAATCAGACCGGATATAAGATAAAATAGAATATTCCTCATGGCTCCTCCTTTGTCATACTTCAATATACACTATATAATATAAAGTTTAAAAAAATCAAAATTTAAAACTGTTTTTGAATTTCATGTTCATACAGGGCAGTTTTATTGACATGTTGACGAACCCATGTATTTTCTTTAACTTATAAACATGAATATCCAAAAATGAGACCAGAGCATAGATATCCATATTTTATGCAAATTTCTAAGAAATATTAAATCTTAAAAAAATAGATTCTTGAAAAAATGTGAGATCTCATGAAACCAAAAATCCTTACAGGCCTGCTCCCTGAAGAAATATCAGCCCTTTTACCTCAAAACAAGAAACAATACAGGGGGGTACAGATATTCCGGTGGATTCACGAGCACTGTGCGGTCTCGTTCGATGAAATGACAAATCTTCCGAAATCTTTTCGCAAGGAAATACAGGATCAGTTTACCATAGAAGCTCTTAAAAACATTGATGTTCTTACATCTTCTGATAATTCCACGCATAAATATCTCTGGGAACTTCATGACGGAAACCGCATTGAGAGTGTGATTATTCGTGATGCCGGACGTACCACAGCATGTGTATCCACACAGATTGGCTGCAAAATGGGCTGTTCCTTTTGCCGTAGAAACGTCTAGACATACCTCTCGCTTGATACGGTATTCTTCTTACTACTCGTGTGGCCCAAAC
>JABHYP010000299.1 GCA_018656855.1 Candidatus Latescibacterota bacterium
CGTGAATTACCAGACGGCCTTATATCAGGAAGCGACATATCGTCCAAAGCTGTGAGTATCGCACGAAAAAATATTAAAAAGCTGCCGGGCGGCAGTAATATCAGCCTTGCCAAAAAAGATTTTAACTCGATTCCCGGCCTGGAAAATACTCTGATTGTCTGTAATCCTCCTTACGGCATCCGCAGCGGAAAAAACGAGAACCTGGCAGAATTCTATCACTCCCTTGGAGAATTCCTGAAACACAGATGCACTGGCGCCGAAGTCTTTATTTATTTTGGCGATCGAAGCATGCTGAAACACATGGCGCTCAGAAAGTCATGGAAAAAGGAACTGAAGAACGGAGGACTCGATGGTATTCTGGTTAAGTTTGAGATGTATTGAAAAAACATCATCTTTTGTCATTGAATGATATGATTATTTATATACATGCGTTAATTCGTTGTTCATAAATTTTCCTATTTAATAAAACTATTTTTCGATCTGAGAAACGAGATCAATGAATAAATACATTACATTTTCCACTGCGTTTTTGCGTCTTTGCACGAGGTAAGAGAATGCAAATGAAAAAGCCAAAAAAGAAAATAAAAGAAACTGTCATACGATCAAAACAATACGATCTTGCAATTATCGGTGCTGGGCCCGCGGGTATGATGGCCGCAATTCGCGCATCGGAATGCGGCGCCGATGTGGTTCTTTTAGAAAAAAATCATACTCCGGGAGCAAAGTTATTATTAACGGGCAAGGAAAGGTGCAACATAACCAATGCCGAAACCGATGTTATGGAATTTTCTGCTAATTTCGGGAAAAACGGTAAATTTCTCATAAGCACGCTCTACCGTTTTGGAACAAAAGAAACTATTGATTTTTTTCATAAAAACGAAATGAAAACAATAACAGAAAGAGGCGGCCGGATATTTCCTGAAGGAGGAACGGCAAAAGATGTTCAGGAACTTTTTTACAGGCTCATTAAAAAAAACAACATCGCTCTGTTTACAGATTGCACGATAAATAGTATATCTCAAAAGGGAAATATGATAGAAAAAATTATTCTTGCTAATAGAGACGAAATTAAAGCAAAAAATTATCTCCTCAGCACAGGTGGACTCTCATATCCCCAGACTGGATCAACCGGCGACGGTTATATCTGGGCGAAGCAGATGGGACATACGATAATTCAACCGGAACCAGCGCTTACACCGTTATTCGTTAAGGAAAAATGGATGGATGAGATAGGCAGATTACGTCTTAAAAACGTTATGATTTCTGTTTATCAGGATAACAAAAAACAGGATAGCCGATTCGGTGAAGCCTTAATATCCGGTTCTTTCCTGGGCGGGCCGATAATTCTGGACATGAGCAAAAAAATAGGGAAGTTGCTGAAAAACGGACACACACAACTATTCATCGATTTCAAACCGGCTTTGAGCTTCGAAAAGCTGGACAAAAGACTCCTGCGGGACTTCGAAAAGCATAATAAAAAAGGAGCAAAAAATATACTTTCCGAATTGCTTCCACAAAAACTCATTCCCATATTCCTGAAGCTTTCAAAGATTGATCCGCTGAAAAAAGGCCGGGAAATAACGAAAGAAGAACGCAATAAACTGCGGCTGCTCCTTAAACAATTCCCGTTAACAGTGAAATGTTTGTCAGGTTTCAACAATGCGATTATCACATCCGGAGGTATATCCTTAAAAAATATCGACCCGAAAACAATGCGGTCAAAAATAATACAAAACTTATTCTTCGCCGGAGAAATCATAGATATGGACGGGCCGACCGGGGGATATAACCTGCAGGTATGCTGGAGTACCGGCTATTTTGCGGGAGAGAATGCCGCTGAGAGCTGATTTGCATTTTGCCTGTCACGCTCATCACAATGGTGTATCAGTATCGATAATGATGCTGAAACTTCCATATTACTCAAGACTGATCTTTTGAGAAGGACGGAGCGATTCGATGATGCTTTAAATTTTATCGGAGGAAACAAGAGTAAGTTAGAGACCGAAATGCCAAAGAAGATACTTAGCTTTCAGAAAGCTCTGTGCTTTTAAAAAGAAAGTGGATGTGATGAAATACCATAGATGGACGAAGATAGTAGCACTTAATATGTAAATAGGGTAATAAAAGAAAAAACAATTCAATCAGTTGATTCTCTTTTTTAAAACTTGCTCTAATAAAAGCGCTCATACCCTACTCTTGCATATATGCATCAAAAACCTACACATGCTCCGTTAAACATCCTCAGATAAACTTTTTTGCAACGATGCATATCTTCTTCCCTTCTAAGATGGAGTATTCGTCCATAAGGCGTGCGTCTTTTTTATCTCATGCTGTCATATAGCCCCGCTGTTAAAGTTCACCTTGACTTTCACAATTATTCAGATAAATTGAAGTAGGATGTTCAGAGATCATCCATATAAAAAACAATGTGGAAATGCTAGAGTGAGGTTCACAAAATGAATGATAATAATAAAACAAAAGAACAGCTTATTACTGAATTGGAAGAATTGTTGGAGGAAAATGCCAAACTAAAAAAAGTGGAAAACCAATTCAATTATATTGATAAGCTAATACAAGATAAAGAAGAACGGTTTAAATCAGTAATTTCATCAATTGATGATTTGGTATTCGCCTTAGATAAAAATGGGATTTTTATAGATTATTATCAACCTTATGATAAGGATGATTTGTATCTCAAACCTAAAGATTTTTTAGGTAAATCATTTAAAGATATATTGCCAAAGAATATTATTATACTATTTGAAGATGCTATTAAATCAGCTAAAATCACAGAAGCTGTGCAGGAATTTGATTATTCCTTAATAATTAATGATAAAAAGATGTGGTTTAATGTTAAAATTTCAATATTAAAAAATAGTAACGGTGATTTTGACGGCATTTCAGCTGTTTCACGAAACATTACTCGACGCAAGAGTTTAGAGGAAAAACTAAAAAAAGCAGCGCATACAGATTTATTAACTGGGCTATATAATCGTCGTGGTTTCTATGATAAATTTAAAACTGAAATGAGCAGATTTAAAAGAAATCACAAACTGTTTTCTATAATTATGGGCGACATAGATTTTTTCAAGAAGATAAACGAAATTTACGGCCATGAATGTGGAGATTATGTAATAAAAAGAATTTCTGCAATAATAAAATCTTCTTTGAGAGAACAAGATATTGTAGGACGCTGGGGAGGTGAAGAGTTTATTATCTTATTACCAGAAACTGAGTTAGAAGGAGGTAAAATCTCTGCAGAAAAAATTTGTAAAAAGATTTATTCAAACACTTTTTCGTACAAAAAAAATAATTTTAAAGCCACCATGAGCTTTGGTGTAAGTATTTACAATGATATTATGTCAATGGAAGAAATATGTAATAAAACAGATAAATGTCTTTTAAAAGCTAAAAAAACAGGTAGAAATCGTGTTGTTTGCTGTAAATGAATAATATTTAAAAAGATAAATAGTTTTAAAATTATAAATTAAGGGCAACAAAAAATGACTTAATAATGTGGAGTTTATTATTTTATATATAGGAAATCCCGGTTTAATAAATAATAGCAATTGACAATATACGTTTTCATATATACTTTTATCAAGACTGAATACAACTATAATTTCTAATAATTTCACGTTCTGTGTGCTAATTTGAAATGATGAAAAAAGCGATAACATTCTTGTTTGTTTTACTTCTTATCTCTGCTATTTGTCAGTTGGAAGCCTCTGCCCAGATAAACATTTACTCTCTGACAACATTAGGTTACACGTTTCTTGACAATGATTCCAATATCAATACGATGCATCGCAATGACGATCCGTTTAATCCCGTCAGAGTCAGCTTGTTTATGGACAAGTGGATAACAGAGGATATCGGTGTTTTTCTTGAGTTTCTCTGGGATGCCGGCAAAACACCTACCTTTATGACGACTAAACCTCGTATAAACGGCGCATATGCTGTATTGAGCCCTTTGGAAACAGAGCTTGTTCGTTTTAAAATTGGATACATGCCCCTACCTTTTGGCACCTGGGCTCCGAGAACGTATCCGGATAGAAATCCATTGGTTGGAATACCACTCATGCAGCATTATTTAACGTCATTAAAAGGTAACAATCTTGCACAAAACACCGATGAACTCCGCACATGGCGTGACGAAGATGGATTCTTAACGATAGCGTATGATGCTTGCTGGCCTTATGGTGTCGAAGTATTCGGCTTTTTCTCAGATTATGAATATTCCCTGGCAATAACAAAAGAATCAATGTCCAATCCCGGAGCGTTTACAAACGACGGAGCTCAGATTATTGGTCGATTCGGTGCTCGGCCATTGTGGGGCTTAAGGCTCGGAATATCAGGAGGATACAGCAGCTATCTAAGTGAAGATGCTACAGGTATTCCGAAGGGGACGGCTCTGGAGAGTGTTAATCAGAAAATAATTGGATTTGATATTCATTATAGTTTTGCCCATACAAATATCTATTCTGAAGTAATCCGGAACTTGTGGGAAAATCCAAATCTTGATAAAGATCTTGGTTGTTCTTCGTGGTATATTGAAGCCAATCAGACACTATTGCCGGGTTTATATGCGGCGATCCGTATCGATCAACTGTTGTTTGACAGCTTCACTGATTCTGCTCAAGATTCATTTCATTGGGATTATAATGTTACTCGCATAGAAAGTGGTTTTGGATATAATTTCAATAAAGATGTATTATTTAAACTTGTTTGGCAGCATAATGACATTGAAGATCAGGATACTGTAGATCTCGTATGTACACAGTTTGTTTTTAAGCTGTAAAAAAACTGAAAGCCTTCTTCACTTTGAGAGTATACGAATGAAACTTTACAGTATACTTATTTTCCAGTTATTATTCATAACTCAATCCGTTTGGTGTGGTGTTATTAAGGGCACAGTTACTGTTACAACCATAAAACCCAAATCATATACTACTTCGTACTCACGAGGTGTTTTTGAACCAAAAATCAAGACTGATAAAGAAACACAAGAACCATCGCACTCTTCTCAACAGATCAAGATTGTCGTTTGGGCAGAACCAATTGGAAAGTCACCCCCGTTTATTCAACCTGATGAAAAACCTCTGTTAAACCAAAAAAATAAAGCATTTGTACCTGACCTCCTTGTTATTCAGGCGGGTACGACTGTTGGTTTCCCAAATCTTGACCCAATTTACCATAATGTCTTTTCCTATTCGAGATCGAAGAAGTTTGACCTTGGGCATTATAAACAGAATGAATCTAAAGATGTAACCTTTGGTAAGGAAGGTGTTGTTGAAGTTTTCTGTGAAATCCACGAGAACATGCATGCTTATATTATTATTATTAACACTCCATATTTTACTCAAGCAGGCGATAAGGGTGAATACCGTATTGAGATTCCTGCAGGGAAATATACTATCAGAGCTTGGTCCCCTGACCAGGAACGTGAAATATCCGAGATTGAGCTTGGCGATACTGAAGAAATTAACCTTGATTTCTCCTTGTGATTTTTTAAACTGAGTTGATATTGTAATTTTTTCTTTACTGAAATTATACTATTGCACTCTTCACTTCGATTTCCCTTTCCATACTTATTTCAATCAAAAACATGTTGAAACCTTTTACTTATCGCTTTAATATAGAACAATCCTAAATACTGTTTTTAAAAACAATAATTTAAAACGGTTCTTTTTTCGTATTTATTAGTTATAATTAAGTAAGAGAAATACTTTATCGGTGATGTAAAAAACTGTAAACGCAGCTATTTGTATACCATTTTGTTGTTAAGTTACACGTATTGAAAAGAGAGTATAGACTTGTTCAAGCGTCTGAGTTATAAGATATCCGCTTATTTTGTTTTATTTTGCTTAATTGTTAGCGGTTTTGTCTTGATTACTGTGATTATTCTCGTTAACAGGCGTACGAATTCTGTTATTCAAATGAGATTCAATGAGGCTACACTTCTGTTAGAGCATCAGCTTGATAATCGTGCAAATATCCTTACAGCACAGGGGTTTGTCCAATCAAAGGCTCCTCGTTTAAATGCCGCATTACGGACTGGTGACCATGAAACTGTTCTTGATATTGGTCACTTATTTCGTGAACAGGTAGGAAGCGAACTCTATACTATCATCGACCAGAATGGAATTGTACTTGCACGGGTTCATGAACCCGCTCGCTGGGGAGACAGCGTTCTATCCGACAGTCTGGTTGTGAATGCATTTAGAGGTTCTTCGGGATCAGGTCTTATTGCAGATAGTGGAAGTATTTATGAGGTAGTTGTTGTACCTACGATCTCTTCGGGAAATGTTCTAACGGGTGCACTTCGCCTTGGATTCCGCATCGATGACACATTTGCATCGACTTTAAAACGCATCACAGAAACTGATATATCATTCATACTCGATGATAAAGTAGTAGCATCCTCACTGGAAGATGGTGCCCGGACAGAAATTGGAAAAATAATTAAACAAATAACAGATGGAAGTGTCCAATCCCGAAATCATTACGAACTTAAACAGTCATTTGACATTAAGCTTCAGAATGAACGATTCCGATGTGCTTTTATCGAGCTTTCAGCTAAAGGTGCACGCTATATGATACAGCGTTCAATAGATGGGGAAATGGCTTTCCAAAATAATCTTGTAATTTTTCTTTTGTTAGTCGGTCTTTTTTTCTTTAGGTGCGTCGTTATTAGTGAGTGCCATTCTCTCTCGAAGTATTGCCAAACCAATCTCTCAACTTGCCGAATTAAGCTCACGTGTCGCCGGCGGCAATCTTGACGTGAATTTCCAGACAAAGTCACAAGATGAAATCGGAGATTTGGCAAAAGCATTCAATTATATGACAGAACGTTTACGGGCTTATGTGTCGGAGCTTGAAGACCACCATCGTAATCTTGAAAAGGAAGTGGAAAAGAGGACAATTGAGCTTGCATCGGCAAATAAGATGCTCGAACTTCGGCATCGCAGGTTAAGAGTCCTGAGCGAACTGTCCCTGGAACAGTTCAAGGATGAAACCCACCTTTTCACAACTATTTCAGATAATGCTTGTTCAATTCTTGACGCGGATATTGCTATACTGGGTAAGAAAAAAGATTCTAACTCAACTATTCTGGCCATATCAGGAAATGACAGGGATCTTATAAAAAAACATATATCTCTTAAGCAGCGCCTGGAACAAATCACAAATGAAGAGGAACGGGAGATTGTTGTTCATGATATACATGACGATCAAAGTATAACGGTATCAGTTGGTAAAGAGGCTATAGTATACAACACTATTATTCGGGTAAATATTTTTGTTAACGATCAGTTTTTTGGAGCACTCTGTCTCCTTAGCCAAAAGAAAAAGGCTTTCACCGATCAGGATGTTGAGGTATTAGAAATTTTACGTAAGATTCTGACAGCAGAACTTGAAAGAAAGGAGTGGGAACAGCAGCTCCTTGCTTATACATCGGAAGTCGAACAGGCAAACAAAGCAAAGCCAGATTTTCTTGCCAATATGTCACATGAACTCCGCACTCCGCTCACCGCCGTTATCGGTTTTTCACAAGTTTTAGAGATGCAGCATTTCGGAAAGCTCACAGAGAAACAATCAGAATATGTCAATAATATTCATATGAGTGGCAAACATCTTCTTAGCCTGATAAATGATATTCTTGACCTTTCTAAGGTTGAGGCGGGAAAAAGGGAACTCGAACTATCAGAGGGGAAAGTAAAAGAACTCCTTGAAGGAAGCCTGGTTATGATCAAGGAAAAAAGTCATAAACACAATGTCAATCTCGAGCTTGACATTTCCGAGGAACTGAGTGACCTTGCAATCACTTCTGATGAGAGGAAACTGAAGCAAATCATGTTCAATCTTCTTTCCAATGCATCAAAGTTTACTCCTGATAACGGTGCCATAACCATAACGGCAGAAAAAATCGAAGAAGTACTTTTTATTAGCGTTACTGATACCGGACTAGGTATAACTCCTGAAAACCAGGAGAAAATTTTCGATAATTTTTACCAGGTGAAAGGCGGCATTACCGATAAGACGCCAGGTACCGGATTGGGACTTGCTCTGGTTAAACAAATGGTGGAAATGCATGGTGGAAATGTCATGGTGGAGAGCGAAGGATTAGGAAAAGGAAGCAAATTTTCTTTTACGATACCCTTGATTGCTGCAATTAAAGAATCCACCGATACTTAACCAGAGGAAAGGTCGCATAGACCTTCTGCTGACGAATAGATGGTTTTTAACGAGCAGAATATAACTTGGATTTTTATATAAATTATAAACACGGATAAAAGCTGTATTTTGTTATATTATTACTGTGAATTTGTTGAAGAAAATAAAAAATAATCTATCAGGTCAAGTCAAAAATTGGTAACAATAATAGTCTGTTAAAAAAAAGGTGATTTATGGGTAAAGTTGTTTTAATCGTTGAAGATAATGAAATGAATTTAACTCTCATACGGGACCTGCTTCAAATGTCCGGATATACAACCTTAGAAGCAGGAGATGGTGAACAAGCGACTAAAATTACTCAAGAAAAATATCCCGATCTCATTTTAATGGATATTCATTTACCAATTATGGATGGACTTGAAGCGACGAGTATACTTAAAAATGATGATGCAACCAAAAATATCCCGATAATAGCTTTAACAGCTTCCGTAATGAAGGATGATAAAGAAAAAATTAATGAGGCCGGGTGTGATGGCTACATACCTAAGCCTATTGAAGTAGATAAATTTCTTGAGCAAATTGCGGAATTCATTAATAAAGAGTAGATGAAAAGACAGCAGGAGAAACGATAATTGAAAAATAAGGCTACCATACTCATTGTTGACGACGAAAAAATAAATCTGGATGTAATGGAAGCAATGTTAATTCCTCAAGGTTACGAGATAATTATTGCCCAAAATGGAATTGAGGCACTTAATAAAGCAAATGAAAATGAGCCTGATGTCATTCTGCTTGACATTATGATGCCCGGGATGAATGGTTTTGAAGTGGCTAAGCAATTAAAGCAAAATGAGGAAACAAAAGTAATTCCAATTGTTATGGTTACAGCATTAAGCGAAGTACAGGATCGTGTGAAAGCACTTGAGGCGGGAGCTGATGATTTTCTGACTAAACCGGTAGATGATATAGAATTGAGGGCACGAGTTAGTTCACTTCTTAAGGTAAAAGCATATAATGATCATATGAAAAACTATCAGAAGGAACTTGAAGATGAGGTGGCAAAAAGGACAATACAACTCAAACAAGCATTTGAGAAGATTAAAAAATCTTCTATGGATACTATCTACAGCTTAACACGGGCGGCTGAATACAGAGACACAGATACGGGGGCTCACATAATGCGTATGAGTCATTATTCAGCTGCACTTGCACGAAAAATGGGGATTAATGAAAATACCGTTGAGTTTATCCTGTATGCTGCACCTATGCATGATGTGGGTAAAATTGGCATACCTGATAAAATTCTTTTGAAACCGGGAAAACACGACCCGGAAGAATGGGGAATTATGAAGGAACACACCGTTATCGGTGGGGAAA
This sequence comes from Candidatus Latescibacterota bacterium, assembly GCA_018656855.1. GTDB lineage: Bacteria > Latescibacterota > Latescibacteria > Latescibacterales > Latescibacteraceae > JABHYP01. Next base: position 9,553 of record JABHYP010000299.1, read on the forward strand.
TACTTGAAGGTTCAAGTACGGGATTTGCTAAGCTCGGTAAAATGATTGCTTTAACCCATCATGAAAAATGGGATGGAAGCGGATATCCAAAAGGCCTCAAAGGAAGGGAGATACCAAAGATAGGACGTGTTACGGCACTCGCGGATGTTTTTGATGCCCTGACATCTAAAAGGCCGTATAAAGCAGCATTCTCTATGGAAGAATCGCTCAACATTATTAATGCAGGAAAGGGAAAACATTTTGATCCTGAAGTTGTTGATGCTTTTTTATCGACACAAAGCGAAATACTGGCAATAAAAGAGAGATTCAAGGATTCCGATGTAAATTAACTAATTTATTGAAGATGAGCAAAATAAACAATTATAATAATTCGATTTAGAATAGTAAGAAGAGTTATTCAGCGCACATAAAAATTATTAAATCTATGGTAAAATAGTATGGAATCTCATAAGAAAGTTCTTTTAATTGACGACGATAAAACGATTTTGGAATTAGTCGAAGCAAGCTTATATGAAACAGAATTCAAGCTCTTTACTTCAACTGATCCAATCGAAGGTATCAGAATTGCCAAAGAAATACTACCGGATGTAATTTTACTGGATGTCATGATGCCGAAAATAGATGGATATATGGCGGGTAAAGTTTTCAAAAGAAATCCATCCACAAAAAATATACCAATAATTTTTTTTACAGCAAAAAAAACCAAAGACGACATACTGAAAGCCATCACTTCAGGCGGGATAGATTACATCGCAAAACCTTTTAATATTAGCGATTTGTTAGCTAAATTACGTAAAGCAACAGGCGTTTAATAAGAAAAAATAGTCATTTATATTATTGGCTCTAAACTAGTTAAGAGCCTTGAAAATTACCTTAGCCATCCCCCAAAAATCAAACCGAATATGTGGCATATCTGTTCGCTGCATCCTCCACCGGCACATCCTTAGTCCGGTGTCGCCACATGCGACACTCAGACGTTGCGGTAGCTTCGGCTACGGCGTGCGGCGCTAAGGATTCGGCGCCAGACAGGTCTAGAGCGCAGTAAGCGCCTCACAGGCGAGAATTTCAGCGCGAAGTTGGTGAGGGAGCGTAACACAGCATGGGTACGGCTGACCTGATCGTCGAAGAGGTAATTGCCGAGTTTGGCCGCATCGATGGCCGCTAAACCGATCTTATCGAGGATATCCTCGGGGACGAAGGGCCGCTTGGACCGAGCAATGAGATGGCAAGCGTCCGCGGGGCAGAAGCGGGCACAGACGCCGCACCCCAGGCAGGTCGCGCCGTCGAC
>JABHYP010000016.1 GCA_018656855.1 Candidatus Latescibacterota bacterium
ACGGTTGCTCTGTCGGGGGTGTTTTCCAGTCGCCAAGCGCCCAGAATATGTTCGAGGTCACAAAAGCCATAGACAAAGGCGCCGGAGTGCTTAATATCTTCGGCAACTATGGCGGCGATGTGATGAATTTCGACATGGCTGCGGAAATGGCTGATATTGAAGACATTAGGGTTGAGCAGGTGATTGTCAATGATGATGTGGCCTCTGCGCCGAAAGGAGAAGAAAACAGGCGTCGCGGTGTTGGGGGATTGTTTTACGTATATAAGATAGCGGGAGCTTTTGCGGCGGAAATGGAGCCACTTGATGAAGTCAAGCGGATAGCTGAAAAAGCCTGCGAAAACATGAGAACAATGGGAGTGGCGCTGTCGTCCGGCACAATTCCGGAAGTCGGAAAACCAACTTTCAAGATAAGCGAGGGCGAAATGGAAATCGGTATGGGAATTCACGGCGAGCCGGGAATCAGAAGAGGTCCTCTCGGGAAGGCAGATGAAATTGTCGAGGAGATGCTCAGTGCTGTGCTTGACGACCTTCCGTTCAAAAGCGGTGATGAGGTCTCGGTTCTCGTCAACAGCCTCGGTGCAACCCCAAAGGAAGAGCTTTACATAATGTATCGTAAGGCACACCAGATTCTTCAGGATGAAGGAATAACTGTTTATCATCCTTACATCGGTGAGTTTGCAACTTCCATGGAGATGGCCGGGGCATCCATAACCCTTCTTCGGCTCGATTCAGAACTTAAGAGATTACTCGCAAAACCGGCACTCACACCGTTCTTTGAACAGGTTCAGCTTTAGTGGAGGCGTTGAGTATGATTTCATTAAACGGAAACGATTTCCGTACAATTTTCAGCGGGATAAGGGATAATATTGTTAACAGCAGGGATATGCTCACCGGGCTTGATTCCGCTCTTGGTGACGGCGATCTGGGCATCACCATGTGCCGTGGATTTGAGGAAGTACAAAAAGCCCTTGAAGACTTTGAGGATAATGATGTCGGCAAAATTCTCGTGAAAGCGGGAATGGTTATGGCGCAGACCTCGCCATCTACAATGGGAACTCTCATTGCTACCGGCTTCATGAAAGCAGGGAAAGCTGTAACCGGTAAAAACGAGATCACACTTGCCGGTTTCCATGCCATGATGGAGGCTTTTATCGAGGGAATAATGGTGCGGGGACATGCAAAGCCCGGAGATAAAACTATAATAGATGCGCTTTATCCGGCAGTCGAAGAACTCCTGAAAGCGGTAAAGGAAGAAAAGAGCATTGAGGATGGGCTTTCAGCAGCGTACGAGGCAACAGCCATAGGCGCAGAAACCACAAAAGGAATGATCGCAAAACACGGAAGACCATCGTATTACGGCGAAAAATCCATAGGCAAAGAGGATCCCGGCGCTGCAGTGGGCGTACTCATCATGAAAGCATTTGCCGAATATAAAAGAATGTAAGAGATTCAGTCCGTTGTCCGTAACCATATTTCAGCATTAAGCATTAAGCATTAAGCATTGAAAATTGAATATTCAATATTTTTATTACCCTTATGCCTTACCCCTTGTGCCTTTTGCCTTTATCCTTTATCTTTACTTTCGAGGAATCTTCTCATAACGTACCACCTGATAGCGTCCGAATATGGAAGTGTATCCTCGCCGCCGAGTGAATCGAGTTTAACTGCACGGCCTGTTTTTCTTGACACGTTTGCGGCGACAAGTACGCGGTGCTGTTCGAGAATTGCTTCGTAGGGTCGTGGAATAGTCCTGAATGAATAGAGTTCGTTAATCTTATAGAACATATTCTGGCTCCAGTTCCCTGTGAGTGGAAAATCTTTGTTTTCTTTCGCTGTATAGACATCGATATGGAATTTACCCGGATAGTTGCCGATGTGGCACATACCGATAATGGGCGGCTCGCCGTTTCTCGGCTTGTATGTCAGAACGCAGAGAGTGGAGCCGATTTTTTGTTTTTCAATCCGCCATTTACGCATATCGATGCCGAAATGACCGGTAAAATACACAGATTCGATACCGCCGCCGAGCGCTGCATGGGCATAGTTTATAACATGGGGGAGGTGCCAGGTGAAATGAGCCTCGGGGCCGTAAGCCTCATAGGCGCGGATAGGGCCTTTTTCCTTCATAAACTTCTGCATCTCATAAACTTCCCCGCCAAATTCAAGTGATGACGCGCACATCAGCGGAGCATCATACTTTTTCGCAAGCCTGACAATCTCCTCGGCATGACCGATTTTTGCGACGTAGGGTCGGTTGATAAATGTGGGTTTCCCCATTTCCAGGCCAGGCCGGGCAAGTTCGAGGGGTTTACGGTAATCCGCATGTTCAATATGGATACAGTCGCATTCCCGGGCGAGTTTAACCGGATCCTTATATACTTTTTCGTAGGTATCGCCTTTCATGAATTTGGCAACACCGGGATAATCGTCCCAAACTCCGTAGGGTATGGCTTTAACCTCTTTTGGATAGTCTTTAGGTGGATTCTTGAATCTTGCGGCAAATCCATGCGAACCGAGACCTAAAACACCGATTTTGAGTTTTTTCATGTCCCTGGCATAAACAGGAGAACTGCCTGAGGCCACTATACCTGCGATTCCGGCGGCGGCAGTTTTTTTCATGAATGAACGTCTTGTTCTCATTTGTATCACCTCTTTTTGAAATGTATGATTATCGTTTTATAAATGTTTAACAAACTATAATCAGGTTATGCTTGTTAGGCAAGTTAAAAATATATACATTAGTAACGTGTAGAAATTATTTTGTTTTTTCAGTTTCCATCATACAAATTTTCACAATCAGAAGAAAATGAATCGAATTTAATTTTTGTAATATTACCCTTTATTACGGGAGGCCGTTTTGAATAGAAACAATTTAATTCTTGTTCTGTTCGTATGCGTTGTTGTGACTCTTTCTTCATGTGTTTCAGGAAAATCACCCGGGAAAAACAATCTTCAAATACCGACAGGTTCCGAGGCGAAATGTGAAATGCTGGAAGGAAACGTGGAAAAAATTACGTGGGATACCGATGAAACGCTTATCTGGGAAGCGCCTCTAGGAGATCGTGTGTTTTTCTCATTCCCTCTGCCTGATGGAGAGTCGTTTGATGATTACGGCCTTGGTAAGTTCGACCTCAAGATCGAGGGCGGCGTTGTGGATGTGATGGTGTTCATTGAAAAGCCAGGGGAAAAGCGGCGCCTTTACCGTCCCATCGACATTACTATCCCGCCTAAGGGCTGGCAGACCATCCACCTTGACCTTCGTCAGCCGGAGATAATACGCGAAAGCCACTTCGAGGCAAGCGAGCCCCGGATTACGTTTAATCTCTGGTCGGTGAAAGGCGGTTATCCCGAAGAAAAACCGACGAGGCGCATATCCATTCGCAACCTGCGGCTTGTTAAGAGGCATCTGAATGTCCACTGGAACGGACAGGATTACGTGTCACGTGTCGAACCATCGGGGGATCTGGTTTACGAGTATCCCATCATGATAGGAAATCGGGATTCAAAAAGCCGCCAGATTTCAGCCCGTATGGAACATTATGAGGGAACGCTGGGTTCTGCCGTTATTACACCTGTAAGCGCGCTCATCGATCCAGGCGATTCAACGAAATTCACCGCTACACTACGTCTTCCTGCAGAACATGCTGCCATGCTTCCCGACCTTTACTGCGAGTGGTTCAATCCTCAGTTTTCTGTAGATGGTGTGTCTGACTCGGACGAAGGAATTTTACGTTCAAGCGACAGGATACTCCTTCCCCTGATAATAATGCCGAAACAGCAGAAAAATCCGGTTATTCTTTTTGATAATGATGAACTCAATGAATTGCGTGAACGTTACCGGACAACAGAGGGGGGCAGGAAAGAGG
>JABHYP010000300.1 GCA_018656855.1 Candidatus Latescibacterota bacterium
AGTCCCGAGGGGCCTCTCTCGGCTTTCGAGCAGCAATAGTACCAGCCATCCATCGCCGGATGGTCTGTGTAACCGCGCAGGCAGTTTACATTACCATTGAAAGGATTCGGAGGCGGCGATACATCATATTTTTCAAACCTGTTCAGGGCGGGATCAAAACTCATAAAGTTGTTCTTGCCGTCTCCATCCTCGGTCGTCCAGAACTTGCCTGTAGCTTCGTCGCAGAGCATAGCGCGCCGCCACCATATCCAGCCGTTGGGTGGATACCCTGCATAGGAGACCTTCTTGTTAATACAATCCCATGCAAGGCAGGTGTATTTCCAGCCTGTGCCAAACATAATGCCGCGCCTGGTATCGATATTAAAACAGGGAAGCGCATTACCGACAAGCGGAATTCCCCAGTTCTTTGTTTCGTGAGTATAAATATTGTAGCTTATAAGCCAGCTTCCCCGGTAGCCATTGGCAAACCAGGAAGAGTCGGGTTCGACACCGTAATGTGTCGCCGCCCATAGATTACCGTCAGATGTAATTCCCATGTGGCCGTGGATTTTGCCATCCGTCAGTGTCTTAGGTGTCCAGCCGACAACTTCGCCGAAATCAACTACCTTGTGGACAACATTTCGAGCAGGACTGTATTCATAAATGTTAATATTACACCCGATACCGCGGTGATCACTTACTGAGAAATAAAAGCGGTTATCTTCACTGCGTGTGACTCTTGCCCAGTTCGCCCATGCTAACATATAAGCGCCTTCTTCATTATCAATATCCGTAAAATATTCCGGCTTCATATCGGGAATGATTCTCATTTTCACTGTAGGAGATATTTTTGCTATGGTGAACTCACCGACAGCGGGTATTTCCACCGGTTCGATGAGGAAATCATCTGATTTATCAACAACAAAATCGTTTTTTTCACGAAGGCTGAGCTTATCAAATTTTTTATTCAGCTTCATCCTTTTCAGCTCTTTTTCACGGATGGTTTCCTCACAAAAAGCTGTAGTCGTATAAAATAAGGCTGCAAATATTATAGTTAGCCGATAGCAGGTTTTCGCTGAAAACTTCTTTTTCAAAAGATTTCCCCTTTTTTTATATTTATTGCTGAAAGATATTTATAATCACAAATTTTCACATGAAGAATTATAGTATTTCGAATATATACAAATTCTACGTTCATTATGCAAAAAATTTTTAAGCTGCCTGTGAAAGTGATATTTTAATGATATAAACTATTGATAATGATATTTTTACATATTATATTGAGAAATGAGAGTGAACAAACAGGCTAATAAAAACTTCAAATATCTTTAATCATACAGGAGGTTTCAATGCCGTCCTGGCGAATTGTACATGTAACCAATTCATCTTCAGAGGATATGAAAAAGCAGGTTCAGCGTTTCTGGGAAGGAGATTATGTGTGGATGACACAGTCCCGCCTTGAAAAATCATGGGGAGGCGAGGCATACGGGCTTGCTGCGGCATTTGTCGATGACCTGTGCGTGGGCACAACGTCATACACGATATCCGCTCGCGGACAGGGCATACTTTCGCAGGTTTATACTGATGAGCGATACAGAGGCCGTGGAATCGCAAGAGACACCATCGAGGAGACTCTTGATACTTTTAAGGAGAACGGCGCACGGGCGGTGTACCTCGCCGCATGGGCGGAACGGATAAGGGATATTTACCGCAGGAGAGGATTTAAACTGGAAGGTACTATGGGCGAGCGCGGTGCGTTCAAGCTGACTCTCACCGAATCCGGAGAGGATGAAAACCTTTTCAGAGTTGGTCAGCAAACGCTGATTCGTCCTATGGCAAAAGGCGATCAGGCGGATATAACCTCTCTCTTCGTTACAAAACATCCGTGCGTTGTTAAACATTACGATCTCGGATGTTTCCTCGGTTCATATTTCGAGGGTGAATTCTACATTCTTCAAAACCAGACGGTTGCAGGCATCGTACCTGAAGAAAAAAAGGAAAAGAAGGGATTCCGTGCTCTTGTGCTTGACGGCGAGGAGACTATTCTCGGCCTTGGCACAGTAATTCCATCATCACGCCGTCACGAAGGTCACACGGGGATACTGGATTTCATCGTCCATCCAAACTACTCCGGCCATGCGGATGAAATGCTTAAAACACTCGAGGAAGGCTGCGAACTTGAACACCTTACAGTTTATATAGAGAAGAACGAAGAAGATAAACGCCGGCTTCTTGAACATGCCGGGTATAAGAAGCTCGCCTTTCTAGAAAAACAGCTCCAGATAGGTAATGAGGCACTCGACCTTGTGATGTACAGGAAAAATTTTAAATGACAATAAAATGAAATTTATCTGATCTTAATTATTCATATATTTTACAGCAGAAACCGCTTAGATAAGAATTAATAACGGAGTTATACTGCTATTTTATTATAAAATCAATAGCTTTGTATACAATTAAGACTTAGCCTATATGCCTGAAACTATTTCAAATTCGATTAACAGCCATCGCTATCCTGAACTTTATTACCGATTCCCGTTCCTGCTGCGCTTACATCACTTTTTAGTAGCCGCAACAACGCTGCGCGTTTGGTATGTAAGGCGGATAATAGGCAAACTATTAAAAATCCTGCCAGCTCCTTTCAGATTCTTAGACGCCGGCTGTGGAGCGGGTGATATGATAATTCCTTATATGCCTGATTACCGCTCCTCATTTTTTATTGGTATCGATAAAATTGAAGATAATGTGGCGGTTTGCAATGCTTATACTCACAAACGGGATTTTCTAAACAGCATATTTCTAAAAGCCAACGTTGAAGAATATGTTCCCGATAAGCCGGTGGATATAATAACTTGTATTACAGTGCTGCAATACGTAGAAGATGACATTAAGGCATTGAATAATTTCTATGAAGCCCTTATACCCGGAGGTTATCTTGTTTTGTATGTTCCGGTAAACTATGACAGGGTATTTCACTGGTATAAGTGGCTGACAACGAAGTATTTTCATAGTAACGAGTATGATTTCCGACAGGGAATAAAGCGGCACTATACCTTCGATGATGTTATAAAAAGATTAACGTCTGCCGGATTTATCATTACCTCCTCTTCATACACTTATGGAACAATGGGAAAAATAGCCTATGAGCTTTATTCAATGGGGCTTTTGATTATGCAAAAGTTACCCTGGATACCGGCGCTGTTCTTTGCTGTTTTGTTTATTTGTGGGGCATATCCTTTTATTTTACTTTTTATGCTGTTTGATTTTTTTCACAAGAAAAGTCACGGAAACGGCCTGCTTGTAGTTGCGCGCAAGCCGAATTAATCAAATAAGCATTATATTACAACGGCAATTAAACAGGATGCACATTTTGTGTGACATTATACAAAAATCTCCATAAGGAATCGCCGGGCGAACAAGGCATTTCCCGAAATGGAATTTCATACGGTGAAGGGATTGGGTGTGTTTGAAATTCCCGGAAAATGACGATGTGAGAACGGATTACGATTACTCCGGGGTGCCCTTGCACTTCGTGGCGCTCCGCTGCGCTTCGTGTCTTTGGTTCGTTGCACAAAGTGGAGCTTCGCTTACTTTGGGCAGGCAAAGAAATGAACAGGAAAAATGTAATTTGAAATAAATTTTATATATGGAATTGTGTGGAAGCATAATGTCATATATTAAATTGCCGTAATAATAACCTGCGCATACACCCGACTCCGAAAGCTGGCGTGTAAATTTAAAGTTTAAATGCTCAACTCAAGTTTTGTTTGTGATTCAAAGCCGGTACTGCCGCATTTTGGGGGACATGAGATACGCTCGGGCGTTACGGGCGCTATCGGGAAAACTATATTTGACTTTGCATGATTGAAAATGTATATAATACATATAGTTAAGTTAACATTCATTTCAGTCAGTGTGATAACTTAATTATTCGGACGGTAATTATAGGTTAGGCGCAGCCATGAAAAGCGGTAAGGGTTATGGCAGAGCTTAAAATCTCAGTTGCGTATGATAAAGAGCGGAACATCGTACGCCCCGAAAATGCAGTAACGGGTGTAAACTATCATTGTCCCGCCTGTGGAGAACTTTTGATTTTCAGGCGAGGACAGATCAAGGTTCCGCATTTTGCACATAAGCAGACAGAAGCATGCAACCAAGAGACAATTGTTCATCAATCAGCCAAGTTGCTTATACAAAAGGCTATCGAAGATTGGAAAGTGGGAAAATCTGAACCACCAGTTCTTGAACGAAAATGTCGTGTCTGCGATCGCAATGTGGAACAGAACCTGCCGGAGAAAGTAGATTACGCGTCTTTAGAACACAGACTGCCAGAAGGCTTTATTGTGGATATTGGCCTGATTGCTCATGGTAATGTTGAGGCAGCTATCGAAGTAAGAGTAACTCATGAGGTTGACGAGGCAAAGGCGCAACAAATCTCGATTCCATTTATTGAGGTAGATGGAAATGAGATTTTGGAAAATCCCTCAAGGTGGAAACCAACTATTGACTTCTTTAAACCTTTAACATGTACAAAATGCAGGCTCGATTTTCAGAATTTTAGGAAGAAGACCCTCAGAATTGCAAAACAGACTGGAGTCGATCTACCAACATCCTTTTATCGGTATGCTTCGATACTCTGTTGGCAGTGCAATAAGGAAATACTGGTATTTACTTGGCCAAATCATAAAATGTACTCTCAGGAATTGCCAATTGGTCAACCTCCTCCCAAAACACTTTGCTTTAGATTTTCAAAGGCGGTGGGTCGCAAATATTGTATGAACACTTGTATATTTTGCAATGCGATTCAGGGTGATAGGTTTTTGCACATTGAGCCTGAAGGTCCGTTTTTGGGCTTGTGCTATGACGAGGATACATGTGGCAAGGATTCACTTGAAAGTTTTCAGGAGGATTTGATTAAACTTGCTTCATATGCTGATTACATAGGTGATTTAGAGCGAGAGGATTAAGCTTAATAAGACGCTCCAGCAGACAGCTAATAACCACCGCTGAGTTTACAATCGTTATGCATACTGCTGGATTAACTATTCAATATAAGTTGCCTATCTTTATAAATGGATAAACTTAATTCACATTTGATCACGTGCATTCAAATGGTCATTCCAGAGAGTTTCTTTGTTTAACCAAAGGATAAACCTGATATTAAAGCAATGTGATTTTGCGAAAGATACTAACTTAACTGACTCAATTCAAAATAACTAAAAGAATTATGGAGGCCAACTATTATGAATACAATAAAAATTCTTTTTGTTATAACTCTTCTGGTATATGCCTGCAATTTATCCGCTTGCAGTAATATATCGGCTATGTTGCGCTCTCCGGCGTCCCGTACGGGAGCGACATTCATGCAGGCGCTGCCAAACGCTGAATATCCGATTGATGTTGCTTTAACAGGTAAAGCTCAGTTGAAGGACGGAGTTTTTGAAGAAACTGTCGTTCCGGGTTCTGCCACAAAAACAAGAATCTCACTTACCGGCAAGCAAGACACAGGAGACCTTAATGGCGAC
>JABHYP010000301.1 GCA_018656855.1 Candidatus Latescibacterota bacterium
CATGCCTCGATATACTCAAGAGCCTCGGCGAGATAAAACTCCTCGAGTGTATCGTAAAAACTGACCTTGAAACCCGGACGGGAAAACTCGAAGAGGTTTTTTTCGGTTACTTTTGCTGTGTCCTTGAGAATGTCCGGTTCAAGCGTGGTATAATCCCACCAGCCCGGAGCGACTTTGCTGATCGGACGTGCCATTATTCCTCCTTAATTTTTTAGCGCTGATAAAGTTAGGTTTCAGAGATTAATGTAGATTAAAGGGCCTGTGGTTTTTCTTATTTCATTATAAAACCTTCCAGGAATGACACGAAATGATTTCTTTATAAATGTTTTGCCGTCAATATTGATAATCCATTTACAGTTCCACAATGAATTTCCGGGGCCGATTTCTAAAAAGACGTGTTCTTTATTACCAGTAAGTTTTGTAATGATTTCCATGTGTGGCTTGTTATTACTAATGTTTTGCGGGATTTTTCCGGTAAACTCAACAATAATTTCATAATCTTCTGATCTGTATGATTTCCATTTAGAATCACAGAATACAGTATCGAAAATGACACCGATTTTCTCGGAATCCGCGGATTCATGTGAAGAAGTTAAATACTTCGATAATATGCCTGTATTAGGAGAAATCTCTGATGGACTTTCGTATCTTACGAATCCATTTTTTATCAGACAGATATAATCGCTGCTCTCAATTGGCGCTATTAAATACCTTTTCAGAATTTCAGCCTTATACATGGGAACTTTTATAGTAATTGCCCTTCCATCAGTGTTAATTTGAAAATCAATATTATTTTTTTCCAGAAACAGTATGGCTCTGGCAGCCTGTGCCGGTTTTATTCTATCAAAAAGTACAATATGTGACGTTTCTCTTTTGTTACAGTCAGGTATTAAAATTACGGCGAGAATCATTACATAGAATTTCAAACTACGGGAATAAAAAAAATACTTTCGCGATTTTTCAAAATAATTAATCATCAATATTTACATCTATCATTATCATAGTTCTTAAATTAATTAGTTCTTACGAACTTTCCTTTTTTGCATTAATATATGTTACCTAAAATGCTATGGGTAAGAAAATAAAATCAGGAATAGGAATAATTAATCTCATTGGTCATGAGTAAACCACTTTTTTATATTCTGACTTCTGTTTAATATAATTATTCGAGTGGCTTTTCATCTTCAGGGTAAGTCCTGCATGCGGAAGCCTGTGCCTAACCGGCACGAATTCGAGTTGTTTCTTTTCCTTCCTGCATACCAGAGTCACAAAAGAGAGCCCGGCATCATGAACTAAATGTCATAGGGATGTGCTGCCACAGATATATTTTATTAACGATTGCAGTGTTTGTTTGCCATTTTCACTTTTTTTATTAATAAACAATGTGAGTATAATGACAGTAAATTTATTTACATATAATCTATAAATAAGAAGTAAAAATTTAATAAAAAATTTATTTTTTGTATATTCAATAATTACAGCTAATTACAAAATTGTATTCTGGATATTTATATTATTGTCTATAAAAATTAAAAATTTTTCTTGTGTTCATTGAGTATGTAGCATAAATTTGAAATGCATTTAATAATTTAATAGTTTTCTTTCTTGAATTAAATTGTAGTTTTTCTAGTATCAGTTTAATCGTTAAGTTCAGTAATTTTATATAATTCCAATAAAAAATGTTGAATTATTGTTAATTTTGTTTATATTATCGCCAAGTTTAATTACGCAGATTTTTTTTCATTAGAAAGTAGTTTTTTGTGTTTTTAGACTTGACATGATTGTTATCAGTGTTTATCATAATTTTAACGTTTATTATTGATCGGAGAGTAAACAGAGAATTTTAGTGTTTATTATAATTTAATTAGGCCTTCGGGATATTCAAGGAGGTTATACTCAAGACTTGAAAGTTTGAGTATTTCTTTGATTTTGTTGGTTGGAAGTATTAAGTAAGCTGACATTTCCAGAAGGGAATAATATCCGATGTTGGATAGTCTGAGTGGAGGTCACATTGAGGATTAGGAGTAAAACTTTTGTATGTAGTTTGTTAGTGGTCGGGCTTATGCTCGGTATCTCAGCAAGTCAATCTTTTGCCGATGTTAAGGCAATTCAGGATACTACATTGACTTCATGGACTAACAAAATTTGGTATTTAGCTCACGTAACAGGCCCCGATGCTCCGTATGACGACGTAACTGTTTATATTACAGCAGTTGATAAGTTCAAACTTTATATCAACGGTGAGCGGGTTTCCGGTAAAGGGCCTGACGAATGGGATGGTAAGGATGATGACTGGTCGACAGTTGAGGAATACAAGTTGCCAGATTCTCAGATTAGGAGTTTTGTAATCGGAGTGGAAGTGGTTAATTCCGGTACAGGTATTGGCAACGGTATCATGATGGACATTAAAGCCGGTTCTGACTGGCTCGGAACCTCCATCATGAAGAGACGTTCTCACGTTAATGAAGTTGACCATTCCAGGACGGTTTACCCCTCCAAGTGGTTTTACTATGACGGGTTTGAAGATGGTGTAAGAAAAGATATTACAGAGGTGAGCTGGGCTGAGGGTGCTGAGTGGTACAAGTTAAAATACAACACGGGAAAAAATGAAACCATCTTAGATGACACAAATGTACAGAAAAAACTCGGAGAAGTACTTTCAGGTTCGATGGGTGATATTGACCATATCTACGACCCTAATATTAAGATTGTTACGGGATATAAAGGCGATGTTGACCTTGGAAGCGCTGAAGGCGGTGGAATAATGTTACGCCGCGTTGAAGGCCAGAACCTTGCTTTGGGCAAACCTGCGGAAGAGGATAAGATCACAGATGGCGATCCTACTCAAACATATTTCCAGTACAACCAGGATCCTCTTGGCTCGACACGGTATATTGACCTTGAAAAAGTTTACCGTGTAAATGAAATGGTTATCTATACCGGAGGGTCCGACCCGAACAGATGGTCCTTTATTTCGGTTCGTGGGTACTCCTGTGAAATTTCCCTCGATAAGTACCGCTGGGAAGAAGTGAATGTTATTCATGAAATTGGAATTAGCAATGAAGATGAAGGCGGTTACGACTGGGCCAGTGTTACGTTCCCCGATGAATGGGCGAGATATCTTCGGTTTAAAATTACCGAACCGAGAATTGACTTTCCGGCCATAGGCGAAGTTATGGTTTACGGTGTCGGATATAACTATGAAGGAGAATTTGAATCAGACTGGCTTGATTTTGGAACACCTAATGTACAAAAGAACTTTAAATCCATTATTATGGATGTTGACATTAAACCCGGTACGCACATAAAATTCCAGACAAAAACTGGATACTACGATGCAAATGACAATCTGGTAGAGAGCACTTGGAGTTCACTATATAATGCATTAGGCGATACCCTTGAATTGGATTCTCCTGAGCCTTCTTCAATGGTTAAATATCGAGTTATGCTGGAAACAGAGGATATTAAAAGATCCCCCATTCTAAAATCTCTGACTTTCAGTTATTCTGAAGTTGATCAGCCGGTGGCATCCGCCGATGGATTTATTATTCCTGCGTCGGTTCCCATGGCGAAGGATACAACATTTGTATATACATTGAGTTATCTTCTTAATTCAGGTCAGAATTTAAAGAGTATCGAACTTTCCATGCCAAGTTATGCCACACTTAATTACATTTACAGCACTGATCTGGGCGATACTGTGTCTATCAAAGGATCTCCTACAAGGACTTCTGATCTTCTTTCGCTTGAGCTTGAAAATGACTTGACAGATACAAATGCTGACGGTGTAGCTGATTCTCTCTATATTTCATTTAACACAAAACTTCTGGCCAATATCCATAACTTCGATGCATGGCTCTATAATTCTACAAATAGCGGTGCAAAACTTGCCAATGATGGGGCTGGTGGTGTAAAGGTCTGGGAAAACAGAGATATGGGCACGAAAACTGTTATGACCAGCACGATTACGGGGAGTCTCCTGACGAATGTAAGGGCTATCCCGAAAGTGTTTACTCCAAACAATGATGGTAAAAATGATTTTGCCGTTATCGAATTTGTTCTTTCAATTATTGATGTTGATTTGAAAATAAAAATATTCAATACCAGAGGAAGCCTTGTTACTACCATTTACGATGATGTTTGTAAAAGCGGCGACCAATTCGTATTGGATAAACGTAATACCGCTTCAATAGGCCAGGCAAAAACTATGCCCGGATACTGGGATGGTACTGACGAGGATGGCGATCTTGTTCCTCCAGGAGTGTATATTTATCAGGTGATTGCAGACACAGACGAGGGATCCAAGGTTGAAAGCGGAACAGTTGTTGTTGGTTATTAATATATAATGTCCAATAATGAGAATGAGAGGTAAAACTTTTTAACTTTTTTAATGGGCGGGTAAATTTGATATGGCGAAAAGGAACGATGCATTATTCAGAAAAGTAGTTTATAAGAGGAAGCTGAAATTCACTATAGCTTTCTCCACCATCCTGATCTTACTTCATGTCTCCCTGGCATATGGGGCATTTTTCGACACTGCCGGCCAAAGTGCCCGGCCGATGGGAATGGGGGAAGTCTTTATTGCCTCAACCGGTACTGCTTCCAGTTACTGGTACAATCCTGCAGGGCTGGCAACATTGGAAGGCAAGCAACTCAGCATTTCAAACGGAATAATTAATCCGGCGGTCAGTTCAGATTTAATGAAATACCAGATCAGTTATGCTGGTCCTATGGGTGAAAATTCCGGCTTGGGAATTGGAATTTCAGGACTGGGCACTGACGGTGCGTCCGAGATGGTTATCTCTGGCGCCTATGGTGTCAGGCTGGGTGAAAATCTTGGTCTTGGCGGGAATGTCAAGATAATGAGATGGGCAATTGAGGGTCAGCCTATTGCCTTCGGGACTAAAACTGGAACCGATGAAGATCTCTCCGTCCTGTCGTTTTCGCTTGATCTGAGCGCCACCTATACTCTCGGAGAGCTTTTCGGCCTTGCCGATTTTGCCACTGGTGTGTATGTGAGAGATGCTATAATGCCCAATATTTCAGAATCCGGAGAAGGTGATGACGGCAAGCTGCCGATCGAAATTGGCCTAGGAATCATGGGGCAGAGGGATGCTGTAATAGCTGAGTGTGATCTTGCTTTTGTTAACGGTGAGACAATATTACGCGGTGGTGTGGAGTACGGTATTACCGGCTCTAACCTGAAGGTCAGAGGCGGGATGATTTACGGTAGTGATTTCGAGGATGACATTGAAAGAACGGATTTTGACTTCGGGTTGGGATACAGTTTCAGATCACTCATTTTCGATTATGCATATAATTTGCCGATTGCTATTGATGAAACAGGTGGCAGGCACTTTATATCATTCGGGTTTTCTTTTTAATTGACATAATAATAGGATAGATACTTCCGATGAAGACAGGGAAAACTGTGAAAAAGATTATTTTAAGTGCTTTTGTCTTTTGTATTGCGCTGGCGGCCTTTTCAACATTAGTACATGCCCAGTATGAGTTGTACGGGAGAAGGAGCTTGTGGAGGCAGGACTTTGTTTCAAGGGAATACAGACCGCGGTGGGAAGACAGGTATGAAAATTTCGGTAGTTATGATATCAGAAAGTATCCGCGTGATTATCAAAATTTAACCAGAAGATTGGACATCGGTTCAAATAATGATAAACTCCCCACGAGACGAGGGCCGGTTAGTCCGGTGACATTTGACCAGTTTGGAAACTTTCTTCTGCCTGGCGGTGAAATATTCTCGATGAGGTTTGACCAGTCGCGGCTTGGAGCCATGCAGAGTCCTCCGGATAACCTTAATACATCGGCAAATCAGAATTACCGGTGGGTTAATAACGTTTTTAACAATCTCATGGTTGTTTCCGATGAGTTTTCCAACTGGCAGACACGGTTCATGATGGCCCGTGGTGCTGGTAATGGGACGGGAATACGAACATATTTCACTCCGTCAACACTCAAGCAGACCAATTTCAGCGGCTTCAGGTGGGATGCCTCGACCCGTAAAAATAATATATCTATCGTTGCAACGACCGACGAATACGACCCTCTTGCATACTCGCAAAATAAGAAGAGGGTGTCGTATCCACTGTATGGCGTCCACTGGGAGAGCCAACTTGGTGATATTATGAAGCTAGGCGCCACATTTGTTTCCAAGCAGCGGGGTACACTGGCGGATTCACATCAGGACATTGACTGGAAAATTCAAGGCGAACCAAGGTATGTTTATGTCGTTATAACCGATGACTCTCCAGAAGACACAGGAGCGGGCGCGAAAGTATATGATATAAAAGCCGTAGTGAACGGCAAAAAGGAACCTATTGCATTTAAAGGTGAGGACTACAATTTAAAAGGCCGTGTATTCAAAATTCCCGACTTATTTGAAAGAAAGCGGTATTATAGCGGTAAGCCTGAACCCCAGAAAGAGTATGTAGTAGATCAAGATGCTGGGGAACACCTTCGCATGGATACTTCAGAACTAAGAAACCGCAGAGAGTCGTGGTTCTTGGAACTTATGGATCAACGTATACTTGAGGACCTTTTAAGTAAGAGGAAGACAGGAGAGAACGGTTATCTCAGTATTTTTGATCCCGACGAGATGTGGGATCCTGATGATCCAAATGATAGAAAGAGATTGTTTAAAGCTGATATGATAGATAGTGATGGTGTGTTTGCGGGGCATAATGAAGCTAAGGGTTCGGATGTTATCATATATGAATTTTTGGTTCCTCAAGGCACACGGAAACTGGCTTTCAATATTCTTGTGGCAAACGATTACTGCATTGATATGGTTACTCCTTTCTACAGCTGGAGGCAGGAAGGGGAGGCTGGCTGGTATGACGAGCCGTTGAGCGATAAATATAAAGATCAGTGGAGCATCATCGAATATGATATGAAACACTGCGTAAGAGCCCCCGGAAATATTAAAGATACCTCAAACATGAAATGGGTAAGCGTTTCTTACAACCGTATGACAGGTATGAATGTTTACGGCATGAACATGGAAATGAACTGGCGTGGATTGTATGTTCGTGCTGAATACAACGAATATAACACTTACTGGTCATACCCTCTGGCAGAAAAAATGTCAGGCGCAAGTAAAGAAATACGGTCAGCCAGGGCATGGTTTGTTAACGCGTCGAAAGATTTCGGAAAGTGGAGTGTCGGTACTGAGATATTCAATTATCCTAATGAATACATGCAATACTGGGCTCCCATTGATGATAACGATGATGATGACCGTTATGTTGGGGGCAATGAGTATCCTGGAAGGGATGCTGATTTTGACAGGGGAGTAGATACAACATGGTCGGGATCACCGTACCTGAACTATTTTTATGACTCGATTACAGTCGGCGATGATTTCAATCATAACGGTTCAATTGACAGCCGTGAAAATGACAATCAGATTGATTTGCCGTATGACCGTGATTCAAAAGGCCAGCATTATTTTTTGAAAATTAGGCCTCGTGAAGCAACCATTCTGACTTTGGGGCACTATGACATCAGGCAGGAATATTTTGATGGCAGGAATTTTACCAGATACTTGAAATTTGAACATCACCAGAGAATTGGAAATATGGGTGAATTCTTGTTCTATAGTAGAACAGAACGAAGAAAAGATAATTATAAACTGGATGAAAATCATCATAAGTATTATAATGACTGGAATTTTTCAAATATTCTTGCAACACGTTTATCCTTTATTCCAAATATGAATTTTATTAATAATTTCAGATTCAGCACATCATATAATGTCGGTGATATGCGCCGCCTTGATGGTACACAAGATGAAAATAACATGAATCTTCTCCAGATTTACAATGGCGATAAGAGTGTTAAAAGATATGGTGCGTATTCGTTGGGCTTGGAACATAAAGCGGATTATCAATATCGAATTGCTGATGCGCGTTTGATTCCGGAAATAACCATTGGCGGTTACCGTCTGCTTAAAGAGAAAAGGATTAAAGAATTACAGATTATGCCGATGATAAAGCTTGTCCATACATATGGATACAATCATCCAAATAATTATGCAATTCGTGAATATGATCGTTCAACGTGGACGCTTCGTTTATATCCTATTTTAAGGTTTGACTACAGGGTAGCGCCCAAGACTCTTTTAAGATTTGGAATCCAGGGTTTTCCCGGTTTTCCCGAATTATATAGAACAAGGACACCATCTTATAGCAGGCTCTATGATTATGACAGGCGGAGAATGGTTCTCGCATTTGAGAATAGGACGCTCTATGAAGGTTTTAACCTAATAGTGATGTTGGGTGTGAGATTAACAAAGACGGAATATGTTAATGACCCTGCGAGAGTCGAAAGAGACGGTGGTGGATTTGACTATAATTGGACAGAGTACTTTATAACATTGCAATCAGAAGCAACAAGATAATTACTAAAGCAACAAGTAATGATAACTACTGAAGGGAAAAAAATGAAAAAGTGGTCGCTCATATTAACTGGAATTTTATTCCTGCTATCTATGGAAAATGCCTTCTGCCAGTTATTATTCAGGCAGGAAATGGAGCCGGAGAATTACGGGCGTACCGGTTACCAGAAATATGGGCGTTCAGTTATCAACAGGCAGGCTAATCCGAAGTATGATAGTTTTGGCAATTATATAATGTACGGTGTTCGTGCGTATGAGTGGACAGAGGAAAGAATGAATTCACGTCACCTCAGGAAAGGATTGGCAGAGTCTTATAGTAAGATTTACAAAACCAATCCCATGGACGGCGCCGAGTATTACCGTGAATATTTGAACAAGCTTATTGTTGTCAATGAGTCTCAAAAAGCGTTTTCGACAAGATTTATTGTGGGTGATGAGATTCGCGTAAAGTTTTCTCCGCTCACTGTTGATATGGCAGCGCTGAACGGAATTAGGTGGGATTTTAATTTTGGCGAGAACAATATCACATTTATCAATTCGAGAGCTGATATTCCTATGTGGTTATCAAGAGACTTTATTACTGATGAAATAGGAATGCGACAACTTCCAGTATTATTAACAGGCGCTCATTATGAAAGAAAGCTTGGTGTTTTTAATGTATCCGCAAATTATGTAAATACATACAGATCAGATTCTGCACAGTCAAGACAGAGTAATTCTATTACAGGGTCAATTCATTATGATCCCCAAGATGTTCTTATGCTTGTTGTAAAGGTTGAGGACGGAAGTCGTTTCGATGGTAACGGCCCTCGGTTGTATGATATTTACCCGGTCATTGACGGCAAAAAGAGGCCAGAACTGTTAGTTGGTGTCACTACCGGCAGTTGGAACCTTGATTGGTATGAGGTGCGCAGGCCGGGACAAAACAACCAAGCCCGTGATTTTTATGTGAACAGATATAACCTCGATCCGCGCCGCGTTCCTCAATATATAGATTTTGAATCAGCAAGTCCAGGAGCATCAAAAGGTAGATGGATAAATATATCTATGAAGAGAGGCCACTATACTGATCAAGATTGGAATCCAGGAGCGGCAAATGTTATTGACCGGTTTGACGGTTTACATTCAAAATCAATTGGTGACAAGAAATATCTGGAAGCAAATGGTGAGGATTACCTACAATTCTGGTTCCAGATACCCACGAAAGAAGATGGAGAAGATATTTCCGATATAGAATTCAAGTCGCTTATCGGAAACGATTATAAATTCAGTGTTTCAGAGATTTATAAAAACAAAAAAAACGTGATGACTGGAAAAGATGCAACATATTTTTATACAGCACTTGAATGCCCTGGCAATGTGAAAGATATGTCAAATCTTGGCTGGATAAAATTCCGGCATGGGCAGGAAACTGCAAATATGATTATGGGCTTCAGAGTTGACACGAAAATTAAAGATTTTGAAATGGTTGCAGAATTTAATAAAAATCTCAGCTATCGTCAATATATGCATACTAAATCAAACAAATTCCGCGATGATTCAGAAGCTTATTTTATAAATATTAAAAGAAAGTTTGGAAAATTAACTCTCGGAACAGAAATATTCAGTATGGATCCTAGATATTCCACAACATTTGAAAATACTGATCCAGAATATAATGCTATGACAGTATTGCCCAATTCATCATGGCAGTATGAATTCCACGATGATGTGACATTTGCTGGCGGTGATCCGAATCCCATGGGGAAAGCTGAACCGGCAGCATACATGAATAATACATGGATTGTCGATACTGTGGATGATAATGATGACAAAGATAGATATCCTGACTTTCATATGACAAAAACTGTAAGAGACAGGAACGGTGTATTTCCGGGCCTTGACAAGAATGGCAATAATCGCCCTGATACAAATGAAAACGATAATCTTGTTCCGGATTATGCCGAACCGTTTTTGCTATATAATGTTGATCCCGATGAATATGATTTCGGCGATGATTTTAATAATAACGGAGTTATTGATGAAAGAGAAAATGATGATAAACCCGACTATCCTTATGATAGAGATTCTAAAGGTTATCATTATTTCGGCTCTTTCGGTCAGAATGTTGGAATGAAATATACGTTTGGTGTTATCAAGCATAGACAAATTGCAAGGGGAGGAGAGACGGATGTAAAATACGGTAAATTAGATTATAGTAAATTTATCCCGTTTTTTGCCGATGTTAATTTTTCCACAATATTTAAAAAAGTTGAAGACACTGTTGAGGATCATGTTTTCAGGTATCAAAGACAATTATCAACAACACTAATTGACTCTTTTTCTTATACTGACAATATCTTCAGGACGCGTGAAGGTATTCAACATGAAAATTATTATGATCCGCTCGATTATCGCGACAGCTATGTAACTACAACTTTTTTAGATACAAAACTGTTCCGAATACCAAACCTTACAGTTAATATAAAATTTAAATATGATTTAAACCATCAGAACAAAACAAAAAATGATATTGCCGAAAGAAACCATGTATTCAGGGCTGATTACAAGTATTATTTAGGAAATCTTTTGCTCATGCCCCAGGTAAAATTTATGTCTCGTAAATATACTAATCATAATAAATTTATACAAACGTTCCATGAACAATATTTTTATCCGATATTCAGAATAGAATATCCATTGACTTTTAAAACAGCGTTTAGAGCGGGTGTGCAAGGATTCCCTGGTTTAAACTCTACTATACGAAATATGGTGAATGATCAACTTAACTATGATGAAAGACATTATTTAATAATGTTGTCAAATAATTCGCTTTATCAGGGCTATGACTTTTGCCTGAATGTCGGTTATGAGGTTCACTGGCAGAAATTTAATGGCTTAATGCGCAGAAAATACGATAGAACAGATAAAGTTTTATTCATACGGCTTGTTGTAGGTATGGAGCCAGTAACGTAATTTTTGTAAATGACTTACATAAATTCGAAGGAGTGTGATTAATAATGAATATCGGATATGTATTTATAATAGTGATTGCGGGGATGGCGTATTTTGTGTCAGGAATACCCACACCGGAAGAAATGGATGCTAGTTTTAAAGTTGCACAGAAGTTTTATACTTCAGGAGCCTATGACCAGGCTTTGGAAGCCTATATAGGTGTAAGTGAAATTGAAAGTCCTTTTCTTACCGAAGAGAATGTTCTTGCGGAGTTTGAAGATCTGCAAGTCCCGCTTCAGGATGCAGCTATCTACAAGACTGGAAGCACTTATTTTAAAATGCTTCAGGATGAAAATAGAAAAGCTGAAGAGGCTGAGGACGATATAGCAAAAGAAAAAGCGAAAAAAATGGCCATTGAGTATGCTCTGAAGTCAACAGAATATTTTGATCTGACCCAGGAACGTACAAAAAACGAATCGTTACAAGCTCAAGCTCAGAATGCATTAATAAACACCTGGTATGGAGTTAATGATTATGACAGAGTTATCCAGGAAGGTGAAGAACTCATTGAAAAATACCCGCAAAGTCAATATGTTTTAGATGCGATGTACAATATCGGGTGGGCACATTACGATAAAAAAGAATACGATAAAAGTATTGAAATGTTTAATATTTTGGTGACACGTTTTCCGACTGCAGGATATAAATCTGACCGAGCTCTTTTTCAGATTGGAGAAGCTTATTATGATCAGGGAAAGTTTGCTGAGGCGTCACCATTTTATCAAAGACTTGTAAACAAAATGCGCATTAATGAGTTGACTGAAAGGGAAATTCAGAAAATTCAGCGTGATAAACTTGCTGGAATAACGAATGAAACAGCTCTTGACTTAGCTGCAAAGTCACAGTTGAAAGTTGGTTCTTGTCTTGCAAGTATTGGCGATTTTGATGCTGCTGAGGTTGCATATAAACGTGTTGCTACCCTTTTCAAGTTTGATAAGGGACTTATTACAGATGCATATCAGCGTATGGCTGATATGTATTATGACAATGGTGATTTCGAATCATCAGTTCAGGCATATAGAGATGCAATTGACGATGTAAATGATAAAATATTCAGGGCTAAAATGCAGGTGTTAATATGTCAGAGATACTTTGACAATGCTTATTACGAAGATTCAGTAAGAGAATATTCTTATTATATAAGCTCGTACAGCGATGTAGCATTCAGGGCGGGTTATGATCTTGATGAAGCTTTTTTCTGGCTGGGACGGTCACATTATGAAGTAGGGAATGGTTTGTTAAAGAGCGGTGAAAATGAGGCCGGAAATGATAATATTCAGCAAGCTCTGTCCCAGTATGAACGAATATTTGAACAGTTTCCGGAGACGGATATAACATCAAGGATTTATTTTTATCAGGCTCAGGCTTATCAAAAAATTAATAATGAAGAAAATCTAAACAATGCAATTGCAAAATATAACCAGCTGCTGGAAGAATTTCCAGAAACTCCTTACATTGAATTTTGTTATTTCTTTATAGCACGTGCTTATCAATCTTTGGAACAATATGATGATGCAATAACGTATTATGACAAAATCAATGATGAATTCCCTGAAAGTTTACAGATGGATTCCGCAATGATGGAAAGAGCTATTGCATATAGAAAAAAAGGAGATGAGGATGGTGCAATTCCAAGTTTCCTCGCGGTAAGCAGAAATGAACCATCATTATTTACCACAGCGAGACTTTTGCTTTCTCAGTATCTTCTCGCTGGTGGAAGGGATTCTGAGGTTATTGATGTAGTTTCTTATGCAGTTGAGGATACAAGTGCTATTGAAAGTCTTTATCGTCTATCGCAACTTTATATTATGCTTGGAAATGCAAAAAAGAACTTGGGTAATTTAGAAGAATCAATAGCTGATTATTCATTCGCGTATAATCTTGAAGTTCCTGAAACACAGGAGATGGCTTCCGTTTATAGAGCCGGTGTATATATTGAATTGGGTCAATTGGAAACTGCGGAACGTGATTTAAAGGAATTAATGAACAGTGATAATGAAGATGTTAAGCAAAATGCACAAATACGACTTGCAATGATCAGTGTCCAACAGCAAAAAAGAGAACAGGCTGTTCAAACATATTTAACTTTATACAATTCGGCTGAAGACCCGATTGATAAACTCGGTTTCTTAAGAAATCTTACTCAGATATCCGCTGCCGGAAAAGACTGGGAAAGATTGGATAAATTTGCACATATGATGCTTGATTCAGAAGAAGCGGAAGGAAAGCAGGTTGAAGCGCAGGAATTTTATTATAAAGAGGAAGCTTATTTCAATCTTGCACTTGCTGCTGAGGAACAGAATGATTATTTCAAGGCTCGTGATTATCTCATCAGTGGATTTGAGAAATTTCCCAAATCCTTTTTTTCAAGCGATATGTTGATAAAGCTTGGAATTTATTACTTAACGATTGATGAGATAAGAAATGAGCCAAATTCTATTGATATTGCGGCAGACTATTTCAGCAGGTTTGTCAAGCTATTTCCAAATACATCTTATACTGAGATGGCGAACTATTATCTTGGTTTCTGTTATTATAATGGCCGCCGTTTTGATGATGCATATAATGCATTCAAATCGTTTACAACAAAATATCCGAATTCTGAGTTTACACCGGAAGCAGTTTTTTACTATTCAGATTGCCAGTATAATCTTGGCAACATGGAAGATTGTATAAATGGCTTTAATGTAGTTATTTCAAAGTATATGGGACATGAGAAAGCTGAAGAGGCTTATTATACAAAAGCATGGGCCTTGATGGATATTGCACGGGATGAAGAAGCAATTGAAACACTTAGCACACTTGTGGAAAAATACCCTCAAAGCCAGTTCGCTCCCAGTTCGATTTTCAGTATTGCTGATTATCTTTATAATGAACAGAAATACGATGAGGCTGTTGAGATGTATCAAAAGGTTTTGGATAATTTTCCTGATAGTGAGGTTGCGATTAAGGTACCGGAGACATTGACTGAGTTAAAGGAGACTATCGCGTATCTGGAATATGAGAAGGCATTTAATCTTTATGATCAGGCAAGAACATCGGAAGACTTGAATTTATACCGACAGGCAGCAGAAATGTTTATGGATGTAGCGCAGAATAATCCCTATACTGAGGCTGAAATTGGCTCATATTCGAATGGTGGAATGTGTTATGAGGCAATTGAGGAGTGGCAGAATGCTGTCGATTGCTATGATATGGTCATACAAAGATTTGAAGAAGGATCTCAGGTTACCGCTGAGGCTCATAGTTTTGCAATGGCTCATAAAAAATATATAGTTGCAAATAAAATTTAATTGTGATATAAGGGAGGCAGAATTGAACATGTTAAAATTAGTTACCAGCTTAGGACTGTCTATTCTTATAATATTTTCTTCTACCGCTATTGTTTTTGCACAGGAGGAAGAAAGTTTTATACGGGGAACACAAGTTAATAAACGTGAAGGTATTTTGCTTTCAGCCTTATTCCCTGGTCTTGGGCAAATGACACAGGGTCAAAAAGTTAAAGGGATATCATTTTTTATAGGTGAAGCCGTTTCATTAATCGTATTAATTAATACTCATGAAAATTATAATACGAAACAAAAAATTTATGAAAGAGACCTGGAGGTTTATAATGATTTAAGAAAAACTCCGGGCAAATCCGATGTTGACCGGCGCAACTTATTAAAAGAACTCAATGATGATAATGACACACTTGATAACCTTCATACTTACAGACAAACTGCACTGATTGTTGCAGCAGGAATATATGCATATAACATTTTTGATTCAATATTATTTTCGTCCTCATCTTCTGAAAGCAGAAGAGCTGAGCTTAATAACAATAAGTTTAAAGTTAATTCAGTTATAATAGACAATAATCCTGGTATCATGTTGTCAAAAAGATTTTAGTGGGAGGAGTATATTTCGGTGAAAAAAATATTTATTTTTCTAACACCAGTTTTGATAATTTTTATTTATTTTGGGTGTAGCAAAGATCATTCAGCGCCAACGAATAGTCTCTATGGAACTGCCTCAAGTCCTGATAGTGTAAATGCAGAATATGACACTGTTAACGACGAAGTTAAAGTATCGTGGACAATGAGTGATACCTCAGGAGTAAAAGACTTTTTCGTTGCGGTTTCTGATTCAAGTGTGTTTGACAAAGGTGAAACACGAGGTTTTTACACAAACTTTGATAACCCGCAACCTCCATATAGTTTTATCTATAAAGCACACATATATAATAAACTTTCTGATACAGGGAATAATAGCTTAGTATTATATTTTAATGTATCAGCCGTTTACAAAAATGAGGTGTTTAATAATTACGTAGGTCCACGAGCGGTTATGCCTGGTAAAACGTATGGGGATAGCGCGTATGTTGCAAGGGTAAATGAAGAATAATTTAAAAAAAATGGTTAAATGATTTAACAAACAAGATTTATATGAAAGGAGAGTAAGGAAATGGTTGAATTGTTTGAAAAAGGCGGCCCGTTAATGTATGCACTTTTCGCCGCAGCCCTTGCAGCGATTGCGGTTATTTTTGAAAGGGCTATGGTGCTTTATCGCATGCCAAAGGGAGCAAAAGCTGAAAAACAACTTGAGGATGTTGAAGATACACTTACAGAAGGCGGCCTTGAGAAATGTGCTGAAAAAATATCTAAAGGTAAGGGTGTTATTAACTATATTTTTGCACGGCTCCTTAAAAGATATGATATTCTCTTAATGGAAAAGAGAGAGCTCGCAAAAAGAAGAAGAGAGATTTCCGGGAGAGATGGCGCAGATATTGATGATTCGGTAACAAAATTCCTCCATGCACAGGCGGAATTATCTGAATTCAGAGACGAACTTCTTATGACAATTGATGATTCTTCGAAAGCTTATGTAACTCGTTTTCTTCCGATTCTTAATACTGTAGGGAACGTTTCTCCACTTTTAGGCCTTCTGGGAACGATTACTGGAATGATTACAGCATTCGAATCAATCGCTTCATCAGGTACAGGAGACCCGAGAGTTGTGGCAGG
>JABHYP010000302.1 GCA_018656855.1 Candidatus Latescibacterota bacterium
CACCCCGCGAATTATAGGGCCGAATTGTTTTGCCGCAGCCTGTAAAGTATACGATTCATTTGTGAATTCCCAGCCCGAAGCAACAATAATTGGTGTGCCATGCTTTTTTGAGAGATCGATAACTGCTTTTGCAATTCCTACAGATGGAGTGAAGCATCGATTGTAAAATACCGGAATCCCCGCTTTCAGATAGGGAGCGGAAAGAACGTGGAAGTAATTTGCCGCCCGTAAATCTGTCAGCATAATACCGTCAACTTTATCCACCATATCGTCATAACGCTTCACCGGTATTGTGCCGAATTTTTCGCAGAATGTCTCTACTCTTTTAGGATCATGGTCCCACATATGAGTAAGCTTCATTCCGGTCATTCGCGTTGGCGTGTAATCTTTACTCATGGGAACACATTGGATCAGGGGACCATAAATGTTTGGCATATGATGATGGGAGGGATGACAGGTGAGAACTCCTATACGTAGAAGTTTTCCCGGTTCACGTTTCCCTTTTCCTGAAGTTTGTGCATAAGCAGTATGGTTGTTTCCTGCAAAAATTCCTGCTGTGGCAGCAGAAGCTGCACCGATAAATGTTCTCCGATTTGTAGACATGTTAGTTCCCTTTCATATGTATAATTCCAAGTCGGCAATTGTTTTAGCGAAAAGATGCCGCACATAATTCTGATCGATATTCCCCATATCAATATTATTGATGATCATATTTGTATTTTTATTAAACCTTTAAGCATCCTACTTTCAATTTATCCGAATATAGGGGGAAGTCAAGCTGAAGTTTGATAAATGATTTTAGAAATTGAGGTTAGTTTATTACATCGGGAGAAAAGAAGGTTTGAAAAAACAGTTGCATTTCCTGAAAACTACACCTTAAATTTTAACTGAAAGTGTCCAGAATCTTCTGAAGTCACACAAACAATACATAACTATCAGGAGA
Organism: Candidatus Latescibacterota bacterium; assembly: GCA_018656855.1. Taxonomy (GTDB): domain Bacteria; phylum Latescibacterota; class Latescibacteria; order Latescibacterales; family Latescibacteraceae; genus JABHYP01. The sequence goes on from JABHYP010000302.1 coordinate 944, forward strand.
AATGGATTTCGATACTCAAATATATTGAGAGCGTACTCTCAACAGGGACACTTTAAAATTCGAATAAGAAAAGTCTGAAAAAACTCGATAGGAGGCAGCCAGTGAACAGTCTTGAGAGGACAAGAAAATCGATACATATGGAACCCGTTGATCGTATTCCTGTTTTCCCAATTCTTATCGCACCAGCCTGTCAACTGACAGGAGTCATGCAAAGTGACTATTCCCTGGATCCCGAAGTAATGGCAGATACGCTTATTGAAGCCAGAGATTTGATCGGGAATGACGGGATTTATGTTTCCAGAGACAACTGGGTATACCATGAGGCGCTGGGCGGAAGTATGACGTTCCCGAAAGATGATGAGCCTTACAGTTGTAAGACACTTTTGGATTCTATTATGGATTTCAGAAAGCTTAGGGTTCCTGATCCTGAAACGGCTCCGGGAATGAAAACCTTGTTGGCAGCAGCCAGAAAAGTTGTGAATGAAGTAGGGGACAAATACTACATTCAAGCAAATATCGATTGTGGGCCTTTCAGTCTTGCGGCAATACTGCGGGGGACTCAGAATTTTATGATAGATCTCGCAACCGAAAGTGAGCACCAAATCAGGGATTTATTAAATTTTTGCACAGAAGTGGTGGAAGTATTCGGGAAAGCTATGATAGCTACCGGAGTCCATGGGATTCAGTACGGTGATTCCGTTGCAAGCCTGGTGAGCCCAGAATACTACCGGAAGTTCGCTTTACCTTATCAGAAGAAATCCTTTAATGCCTTATCGGGGACGGAATGTGATCTTTGGTTGCACATTTGTGGTAAAACGGGGCATCTTCTGCATTTCGTGAGGGAGTTGAATATACAGGGTTTCGAAGTCGATGCGTTGGTTGAGATGACTGCTGCCAGGAAATTGTTGGGAGACAATATCGCTATAAAGGGCAACCTCGATACTACTTTTCTCTTACAGAAAGGAGCTGATGAAGTATACACTGCTACCCGGAAGATTTTAAAAACATGTTACCTTAAGACAGGGATTATAATGTCACCGGGGTGCGGTGTCCCACGAATGACACCGTTGGAAAACCTTCAGGCCATGGTAAAAGCCTGCGAGGATTATCGTATCTGAATTTGATCTATGATAAGGACCGGCTGCTTCAATTACTGCATGAAGTGTATTTATATATATCGCGCGATAATCCTGTTTATGACTACTTTTCGGCTAAATAGAAAGTAGAAAATTCAGTGATGCATTCAAGTATAAAGCTCATTTGTGATATTTATTCTATCTTAGAAAACCACCTTTCCAGGATGAACTTATGTATAATGACATTAAGTGATATTTTAAAAAAAGACATCTAATTGAGCGAGTAACATGAGGAAGATTTTGATACATAACCTTAAATGCAAAGGAGTATATATTGTCAAATAACTTAAGCAAAAAGGCTCTCATTTTATCATATTTTACTGTTGGATATAATATTTTGGAAGGTATTGTGTCCGTTGTCGCCGGTATACTTGCAGGCAGTATTGCTCTTACTGGTTTTGGCATGGACAGCTTTATTGAATCTCTATCCGGCGGTATTATGATTTGGAGATTCTCAAAATATGGTAAACTCACAGAGGATGAGGAACAAAAAATAGAAACAAGAGCAGTCACATTAATCGGCTATACTTTTTTTATATTCGGGATTTATGTTTTATACGAATCGTTTTCAAAACTGTATTTCAGAGAAAAACCGGATCCAACAATTATTGGAATCATCATTGGGATTGTTTCAACTGTTGTTATGCCTGTTTTGTTTTATTTGAAATATAAGACTGGAAAGTCTCTTAATAGCAAAAGTTTAATTGCCGATTCCAAAGAAACGCTCACCTGTGTGTTTCTTTCCATTTCTCTCCTTATAGGATTGGGACTTAATTATCTATACAACCTGTGGTGGGCTGATCCTGCAGTAGGAATTCTAATAGTTATTTTTCTTTTCCGTGAGGGGTTTGAAACGTTAAAAGAAGGAATTGACTGAGGTTTTTGAATACTGCGTTTGTTTTTGCCTGATGTAAGTAATCCTATAAAGTAATAAAATATTCTAAAATTTTTTCATGATTCTAATTTTTCGAATATATATGAGAAAACGAAATGTAACGTAAGTATATTGTTTGCAAGGTATATATATGGGGCGCTTGAGATACTGACCCATAGGGGTCCCTAACGCAAGTATACCACGACTCCATACCACCGGTGCCGTTCTTGTCATTTCTACCTTTCAAGGTCAGTCAATTCTCCTGGAACAGTTATTTAAAAGCAAAGAAAACGGTTGCTTCATTTCTGTGACAAACATCCCATGTTTACATAAACGATATTACGAGCAATTATGAGTATTGCATAAAGTGCGTAATACAGCATATTATAGTTATTTGTGAATAAATGATGTTATATGATTATTTATTTGGGGAAGTGGCAATATTTCATAATTCACACTTTAGATCACTGTTTTTTCCCCAGCGTTCTATTCGTGATATATCGTCGAATTCCTTCCGAGTACGGCAGCGCATCATGCCCGCCGAG
>JABHYP010000303.1 GCA_018656855.1 Candidatus Latescibacterota bacterium
CAGAAATTCAGCATAACTATACAGTTGAATCCCACTTCAAAATATTCGGCATTTACGGGGCTTTTCTTATAGCATCGTCGTTTTCCGATCCGGTATTCATAATGTACAGGCGTGTCAGGTACCTTTTTACTCTCAGTGTTTTGCACGGGCTCTTTTTTGTTGCCCTGACCCTGTGGTACATTTTTATGAAAAGTTCACCCGACACATTATTTAAGGCGATGGCTGTCTTTGGCCTGTGCAAGTATCTTCTTGCGCTTACACTCCTTTTTCGAATCCGGTCGAAAACAGGCGTTATACATTTTTTTCGCGGAAAAAGCACATTTTTGCTGCAGATGAGTTTTTTCTTGCCGATAGCTCTCTCGAACACAGTAGACATTATGTCACGGTGGCTGGACAAGTTTGTGATATCGGTTTTTTTCGGCGCCGGGTCTCTTGGTGTTTTTTATGTCGGGGCTCTTGAGATTCCGTTTATCGGAATAGTGGTTTCATCGGTTTTCAATGTCATTTCTCCCGTACTTAACTCGCTTCATCACAAAAATGATATTGAAGGATTTGTGAAACTTGTGAAACAAACTTTTCAATTTACTTCTAAGATAATTTGGCCGGTTTTTGTATATTTATTTGTGTTTGCCGATCACATAATACCGCTTATTTTTAAGGAGGATTTTCAGGGAGCGGTAACTCCCTTCAGAATATATTTATTGTTAATGCCGCTCAGGATTGCCTCCTACGGTACGATTATGCTTGCGCTTGGAAGGCCGCGCATCGTATTTTTGAGCGCCTTTGCAGCTCTCGCAGTCAATTTCGTTCTTAATATTGTGCTTGTTATTCACATAGGTTTTATAGGTCCGGCTATAGCGACGGTTATTTCGTCATATTTTCATGTATTCGTACTTTTGTACGTTATTGTGAGAAAATTAAATATACGTGTCAGTGAACTGATTCCATTCAACTTTTTTCTGGCTGCAGGCGTAACCTCCGGCCTGGCTGTAATGATAGCGTATGCTATAACGTGGAAATTTACTAGTGATCTCAGTACGATTATTTTTTCTTTTACTATCTTCATGACGGCATACTTTTTTCTTGGAACGTATGCCGGATTTCTGAGGCTGTCAGATTTTACAGGAATGGCAGGAGGTAGATATTTTGGCAAAAAAGATCACGGTCGAAAAAGTTGAGAATACTTCTCTCTGGGACAGCTTTGTTTCGTCTTCGCCACAGGGAACAGTCTTTTCTACTTCCCGATGGCTGAATGCAGCGAGTAAAGCACAGGGCGGTGAACCGTGTATTATGGGAGTTTGGGAAAACAAAAAACTGGTTGCGGGAGTATCCTTTATCCATATCGCACGCGGCCCGTTCAAAAAGGCGACGTCCCCTGTTTTAACACCTTACGGAGGTTTCATATACTGTCCTGACCCCGGTAAACGCGCTTCGGAAGCGGAAGGTGTTAACATAACATACGCCGAATATCTTACAGACTATTTACGTACGCACTACAATAACGTGTTCCTTGTTCACTCTCCCGGATTACATGATATAAGACCTTTTACATGGGCGGGTTGGACGGACAATGTTCGTTATACTTATATTGTGGACATAACCGACACCGAAAAGATTTGGGATATGCTCGAACGCCGTGTGCGGACAGTGATACGGAATGCAGAATCTTCGCTTGAAATCAGCGGCCCCGTAGATACCGAGCATTTTACCGGGCTGTACGAGCAGATCTATCATAACCGTGGATTGCCTCTCCCCGTCGGCTCGAAGGTTTTTAAGGCAATGGTTGACAATATACTTCGGACCGACATTGCGGAAATGCAAACAGTGCGCGACGGTAGAGGGAATGTCATTTCATCTATGATTACAGTGAGTGACAGTAGTTGTGTATATGCGTGGGTAAGCGGTTCTATTCCCGAAAAAAATGCTTCGGGAGCATTCTCACTCCTTTTCTGGGATGCTGTCAAACGGCATTCGAGCGTTCATAAACGACTTGATATGGTCGGCGCCAATATCCGGCCCATCGCTTTTTTTAAAAAAGGGTTCGGAGGAATCCTTACGCCGTATTATGTTACCGAACATTACTCCTCTCAAATTTCCCGGACAGCAATGAAAGCGTTTTCATGGATTAGAAGGTTCAAACGATGATTGATTTGATTATAACTCATCCTGCGGAAGGACCTGCGTCGCTTTTTACAAGGAATTTTCGTGTGCATTCGGGGATTCCTATAGGGCTGTATAATGAGGGGGCCAGATCTCCTGTTGTTCTTGTCTACGGTGATGTGTCTGTTAGTGCGCTTACAGAACTGGGTAAACATTATTCTGCGATAATAGCTATTCCGTTCATGGAGAAAGACTATGTCCCCGAGAATCCATGCCATTACGAAACCATGACTGTCAAAGCGCCTATTCTTGCCACCATGCAGAATCTGGAACGCGAAGGTTTAGACGGTTTTGTCAAAACATTTGAGGGCGGTCCGCTTGTACTGGCCGGATATACAGGTAAGGCGCTGACACTTATCTTTACGGCTGATCTTATCAAAGCGACTATTAGAATACTGTCAGGCGAAATCGAAGGGGAAACCGGAAAAGATGGCTACGGGCGCCACAATCCTCCTCCTGGAAGCATAACGGATTCGCCGGGGGTATCGCTTCATTTTAACCTCATCGAAAACACTATACGATATGTATATCATAAACTGGGGTTGCCGCTTCTTTCCATCCCGAGGTGGCCGTCATCGGCGCCTCTTGCTGTGTTTTTGAGCCATGACGTTGATATTATGCGAAAATGGACGGTGAAGAGATCGCTGTATGAGTTTTTTCACTGTTTGCCGAATATTTTTAGATTGAATATGAATCCAATTTTTAAAACGGCGCGTTCGATCGCCGATGCGATAAAA
>JABHYP010000017.1 GCA_018656855.1 Candidatus Latescibacterota bacterium
ACCCGCCGTGTCTGACTGAAGTTCGAGCTGGATACCGGGCCAGCAGAACTGGCCATATCCTTTGACCACACAGCCCTGCAAGTTCTTCGCAGTGAGGGTTGTGAGCGCGGTCAGGTGGCATTTCATTGTAGCGATGTTGATGAGGAAGTTATCCTCGTCTAGGATGGGTTTGTAGTAGGGGATGCGGTTCCAGACGGGTGAATCAACCGGTTTGCTCCAGTTAAGCTCGTTCTTTTTATAGTGCTCGAACCGCTCATATCCGGCCTCGATCATCAGGACATTGTACGGGTCAAAGGCATCGTATACGCCACCCTGACGGTGGTTCACCGCGTTTATGGGATTATCGCCGCAGGTCACGTTCGAGTTGCCGATCTCGCGGAGGTGTTCGACCACTCCGACTATGAAGTCGGGCGAAGAATAGACGCCGTTGGTGCGGTTGAACTTATGCTCGGGCACACCGGTGAAGTTAGGCTTGATAAAAGTTGAGCCGCCCTTTTTCGTGCCATTAACGAGGAGCAGCCGGGCAATACGTTGTCCCTCATCGCGGAGTTGATCTACAGCTTCGGTGTAGTGGCCGGTTTTGTCTTTGCGAGCGTCTACGTGGGTCTCGATCAGGAAAACCGCACGGGGATTGTTCCTTATTTCCGGTCGAACCTCAGGCATGATGTTCTTTTCTTTACCACGCTCGATATATGAGTTTGCTTCTTCAATGCCCATTCCCCTGCTCGTGGAGAAAGCCTGAGCCATATTGTCGGCAAAAAATTCGTACATTGCCGATGCAGCAAGACCTGCCGCAGCAGCGCTCGATCGGGTGATGAAATCTCGTCGTATCATTATAACCCCAATAATAACAGTTATGTAGTTATGTATGATGTTTTAAATAACAACGTATGTTATAAAAAAGAAGGCTCTAGACTAGTTAAGAGGAAAATTTCTAAAATCTTCTAATAATATATGATAGATATTTTGATTGCTCCATGTTACCTTTAATAATTATCCGCTTTTTTCCGAATAATGACAGTTGTTTTGCCTAAATTCAAAAAAGAGAAAAGTATTTTTTTTATTATATGTTTGATGTAGACGCTATAAATTTAAAATACTTAATGGTAAGATGTATGAAGGTTTAATTGATGCATGATATCGGGTTGCGTTAAAAGGAACATATATATATAATTAACTCACCCCATTTCATACTTTGTTGTAGCCACTATTAGGGAGAACGGATCGGCCCAATCTTGTCGAGGTAGGGGATGAGTTTTATATGCTGATTGATGATAGTTAATATTCTATTAACTTAGAATTTGAAACATGAAACTTTCTTTATTTGAATTTTACGTGCTGCTTTTTGCTTTACTTTTCTGGCCTTCAGTTATTACTTTTTTCAACCGCTGTTTGGCTCTCTTCTCACTTCTGTGGCGTCTGCGTTTTAGTTCGCTTCTTCTCGTGTGTTTTTTACTCATAAATCCTCCATGAAATTATTTTAGAAAATATACATTTAAACGATTATAAGAAATTAGAATGAAAATGTCAATAACAGTTAAAAAAGTTTTTCGGTTACGGGAATTGCGAATGAGAACCATTGGCACTGAGAAAAGCTGAAAGTTCGCTACGGGTGGGGAGAGCAGCACGTCCGCCCAATGCGCGGCAATTAAGAGCGCCTGTGGCTGATGAAAGTTCAAGGCACCTGCCTATGTCGAGACCATGAGACAAAAAATAGCAGAATGCACCGTGAAAAGCATCTCCTGCGCCGGTAGAGTCGACACAATTCACAGGAAAGGCCTTATAACGCCGTATTTCACCATCGGCTAAATAAACACCGCCTTCGCTTCCCATCGTGATAACAGGTATACCCGGCTGTAGTGACGCGAGCTTTCTCAGCAAAACATCGGTGTTACACTTCCCTGCGAGTTCGCAGGCGAAAAAGTGTGGAATGATGAAGTAATCTATATACGGAAACAGCTTGTCAAGATCGTCATAATTTCTTTTAAAGTCAGCTACAACAGGAATATTGTTTTTTCTCGCCCATCTGGCCGCTTTCAGAGCTTCATCAATCCAGTGACCGTCGAGAAGCAGTACACGGGTACCTTCAAGAAGAGTTGAATCCAGTGTGATTTTTCCAGTATAAGCGGATTTAATACGTTCAGAATAGAATTGTTTTTCTCCCGTGCGGGAATCGACCAGAACGATACATATAGTGGAATGTTTATCTGTAGCTTTTACAATTCCGGCGGTGTCGACACCGAACTTTTTGAGCCCTTCAATAATTAACTGAGCATTCACATCGTCCCCGGTACGTGAAAACAGGCGTGTGTGAGCACCGAGCTTTGATGCAGTACAGAGAGCTGTAGCCGCCATTCCACCGCCTTCGATTAGATACTGTTCGCAATGAAATGAGCCCTCATCCACTTTAAAGCCATCAATGACCATGATATGGTCAATAACCGAAATGCCGATTGCTGTAATCATGAAAACGTACCATAAAAAAGGATTTGGATGTAAGTAATAGAATGTTTTTATTTAAATAATCATTTTATCATCTGATTTGATTATTTTAGACGGTGTAATTTACTTTTACGGCATATTTTTTGCAATACATTTATTGTGAATTTAGTAAAATGAAAAAGGGCGAATGTAAACAAGGTTTACATAGAATGCGGAGGCTTTCAATAATAACCGACAATATCTGGTGTGAGAATTTTAACTTAATTTATCTTTGGGAATTTAAATATGATGCAGTTTCTATTTACTGTAGAAAGAAATATTTTTGTTCAATAATGAATAAATTGTTTCATTTTGTTACGTACATCACATCTTTGCATAAAAATCCGATGTATATTTTTTGTAAACAGCACAGGCATAACTCTCAGGATGGGAAAAATGAATTTACAGAAAGAAAAAGGATTCACTCTGATTGAACTGCTCATTTCAGTTGTAATAATTGGTATAATTGCAACGATGGCCATATCGCGTATTGACTTTAGTAACGAGAAGAATATGCTGAAAACAAGTACGTCCGATGTTACTTCGAATCTTTATATGGCACGTATGAAGGCTGTCAATGATGGAGAAATGTGCGGAGTACAGTTTTTAGAAAGTGGGGAGTTTTATGTTACTAAGGACTCACTTGGTGTAACTCCTGTAGGCGAGTCTTCTTTTCTTGATGATGCAATATCGTTCAGTGAAATAACTTTTAATGACTGGTTTGTAAGATTTAATGAAATGGGACAGCTCGAAAATAGCTGTCTGCCTGGCGGGGAATTTACAGGTAGTATCTTTTTAAATAATGACATCGGTGATACAACAAGAGTTGATGTAACATTCATTACCGGAAGAATCAGGGAGACTAACTTATGAAATCTCGTTCTGAAAGAGGTTTTTCACTAGTTGAGGTTATTGTGGCCAATTTCCTTCTAATTATCGGAATAGCAATAATTGCCTCTATAATTGCCATGATTTCTGAGAAAAATTTTTTCAGCCAGCGCCAAACACAGGCTGTTATCCTCGCCCAGAATAAAATCGATGAACTTCTTAACGAAGGGTATAGCAGTTCTGAACTCGATGCAGGCGTAAACTACGAGAATTATCTGAACCCTGTCAATGCTACGGGTGATTCGAGCGGGGTGTTTTATCAATACTGGGATATTTATGATGTTGATCCTATTGAAAGATCAAAGAAAATAGTATCCACAGTACAGTGGGATGGTATGGATGGCGAAACGAAAACGGTTTCTCTGACTGCAATATGTATTGATGAAAGCAACTAATATTTTTTAAGGACAAGATATTAATATTTGTGATAAATAATGAAGTATGTATACTGGAGCGCATTGTGTGAAATGTTGAAACCGGCCTCAGACTTATAATAAACTGAACTTACAGGGAGTTTACTAAAATGAAACTAAAGCGAACCATTTATAAGATAAAATCCATGAGATATCTACATAATGAAAGCGGAATGACTCTCATGGAAAT
>JABHYP010000304.1 GCA_018656855.1 Candidatus Latescibacterota bacterium
CTCTCGGCGGCTCGCTTATGCTTCCCGAGGCAAAAGCCGCCCTGGAAATGGCAAGCAAACAGTATGTCAATATCGATGAACTGATGGATGATGTCGGCAGACGCCTTGCCGAACTCACAGGTGCAGAATGGGGGATGATATCTACAGGCGCTTGTGCCTGTATTGTGGGTGCAACAGCAGCTTGTATGGCCGGAGCCGATCCGGAAAAGATGCTGTTGCTGCCCGATACCACCAGTATGAAAAACGAGGTTATCATTCCCTCGAACCACCGCAACGTTTACGACCGCGCTATATGGATGGTTGGCGCAAAAATAGTCGAGGTGAATACCAGCGAGGAAATGGAAGCTGCGATAAATGACCGGACGGCAATGATCGCTCTTTACGGAAGGATGTTTGGAGGCAGAGGGATTCCCCTTGAAAAGATGAAGGAAGCTGTCAGAGAGTACTGGACTGATATTTCCCTGGTAGAAAAGACACCAAACGCGGGAGGCATTTCCCTCGAGGATATGGTGCGCATAGGTAAAAAACACGGTATCCCCTTGCTGGTGGATGCTGCGGCCGAGCGACCCGATTTCCCCAATGTATATCTGGATGCTGGTGTTGATATGGTAATCTACAGCGGGGGGAAACTAATGCGGGGTCCGCAGGCCTCCGGGATGCTTCTGGGTCCCAAAGACCTGTGCAAAGCGGCGTTCCTGAATTTAGCGCCGCATCATGCCTACGGCCGTCCCATGAAAGGCGGGAAAGAAGAAATCATGAGCTTGCTGGCGGCAGTTGACATGTGGGTCAACGGGCGCGACCATGAGGCCGAATGGAAGGAATGGGGCAGAAAGCTGAAATATATCAACGATGCGGTCGCTTCTATACCCGGTGTTAAAACGAAGGCCGCTCTTACAGAGAGGCTGGATGACACTACACTGCTGCTTCACATTGACTGGGATCGGAACAATGTCAAAATATCGCCGGGAGAGGTGCATGAGCAGTTGAGAAACGGGGACCCAAGCATTATAATCCACGGCAGCAGGAGCGGAGTGGAAGTCCATGGTTACATCATGGATACCGGCACTGAAGTTCCTATAGCAAAAAGGCTTAAAGAGATTCTGTCTGGAGCGGTATAGAATAAAAATAAAGGCAGAAGGGAAAAGGGAAAGTTTATGGTTTATAGTTTGTGGTTTATGGCTTATAAGGAAAAGGGTGAGGGTAAATCATGAATATAATTTTCAATGAGCAATTATAAAATAAACAACGGACAATGGACTATTTGAAATATGGAATTTGGAATATAGAATCTGGAATTTTGAATTTTGAATTTATAAAAAGTGGAGTTTTTAGTCTATGAAATCGAATTTCATAAAAAGTATACTATCCGGTTTTTCAAAGCATTTTTCCCGCAGGGATTTTATCAGCGGAACAGGACTTGCAGCTTTCGGCGGGCTTGCGGGATGCACAAAAACACAGGAACCTGTTTCCACTCAATCAGACCCGCACATTTCTATTCCAACCTATGAATCAATCGGTATAAGACCCCTGACAAACTGCATGGGAGCCTATACAAGCCTAAGCGGTTCACTGATGCTGCCGGAAGCCAAAATGGCGGTGATTGAGGCAAGCAGACGATATGTCGAGATGGACGAACTCATGGAAGCAGTCGGCAGGCGTCTTGCCGAGCTGACCGGTGCGGAATGGGGCATCATATCGACCGGTTGTGCGGCATGCTGTACCGGAGCCGCAGCGGCGTGTATTGCCGGAACGGATCCGGAAAAGATGATGATGCTGCCTGACACGAGGGGCATGAAGAACGAGGTAATTGTTCCCGCCGGACACCGCAACGTATACGACCGTTCGATATGGATGGTGGGTGCAAAAATGGTCGAGGTGTCCACAGCGGAGGAAATGGAAACCGCAATAAACGAACGCACAGCAATGATAGCCGACCGTGGGGATTTTTATGGCCGCGGGAAGCTCTCTTTTGAAGATATGGTCGCGATTGGTAATAAACACGGTATTCCCATATTGATTGACGCTGCCGCTGAGCGCCCCGATGTGCCGAATGTTTACCTTGAAGCCGGATGCGATCTTGTTTCATACAGCGGCGGGAAGTGCCTGAGAGGACCTCAGTCGTCCGGACTGCTTCTCGGGCGCAAGGACCTCTGCAAGGCTGCATTTTTGAATCTGTCGCCCCATCACTCGTACGGCCGCCCCATGAAAGCCGGAAAAGAGGAGATCATGGGTCTTCTGACGGCTGTTGAAATGTGGGTCAATGGACGTGACCATGAAGCTGAGTGGAAAGAATGGGAGCGTAAACTTGCGTATATCAGCGATGCGATTTCATCGATTTATTCGGTTAAAACATGGGTCGTTCATCCGCCAATGCGTTCCAATGTCGCCCCGCGCCTGTCCATTTCATGGGACGAAAACACGCTTAAACTAAAACCGCTTGAGGCAAAAAAACAACTGCGCGAAGGATCGCCGCGTATCGAAATGTGGGCAGAGGGTGCCGGATTGGCAACTATCAAGACACCGTGGACAGAAGGAGCGAAACTTCAGATCATGTCATATATGATGGAATCAGGAGATGAAGTACCTGTTAGCAGAAGGCTTCAGGAGATACTGTCAAAAGCAGTGGTATAATGATAAATTTTATGAATCCCTGCAAAAAAGGCGATGGAAAAACATAAAACATGAAAACTTTAATTCCCAATTTTCCCCGGGGAGGGACGATATGAGAAAAACAACGCTGTTTTGCTTGATAATATTGCTGAGTCTCTTTTTTGCAGTGAGCGTTTCAGCCAGGCCGAGAGGATTATTTGTAGGAAAGACGTTTTACATTTCCGGCAAGGGCGACTATCTCTTTGTCGACGAGGACTTTCCAAGCCAGGTCAGGCAGTGTCTGAATAATGTCCGTGATATACTCAAAGAAAATAATATGGACATGGAAAATGTGGTGAAAAACTGGGTATACCTCGATGATCTTAATAATTTCACCGCTATGAACGAGGTATTCAAGGAATTTTTCCCGAATAATCCTCCTGCGCGCACTACAATCGGTACCGGTATACTGCCGGGATTCGAGAAGGGCGGCTGCCATATTGAGATCACAAGCATCGCCTACAGTGACCTGTCGGAAATAAAAGTAATCGGCAAAGTTCCGCTTGGCCTGCCCTTCAGCCCCGGTATTCTTGCCGGTGATAAACTATATATGTCGGGCAAGGGCGATCACTTCCCGGACTGGAGCCACCCGGCAACGTTCGAGGAACAGGCACGCCAGGCGATGAAAAACGTGGGTGCGATTCTCGCTGATGCAGGGCTCGACTGGCGGCATGTCGTCCGGGCAGATATTTACCTTGATCATATCGGTTTTATCAACCAGACTGTGATGTACAAGGTTTTCAGCGAGTTCTTTGAATACGGCAATTTCCCCGCACTCAGCACTATTTACGTCGACAGAATCCCCGGCGACTGCAATATTGAAATTACCTGTATAGCCACCACGGATCTGTCTGAACGCAAGGTGGTTCGCCCGCCAAATATGAGGTACGGGCCCGAGGGTTCAGCGCCGATGGCCAGTCCCGGCGTCTGGGCGGGTGATACGCTTTACCTGTCCTCACAGACGGGTTTCGATCCGGTCAAGGGGCTTTATGCGGATGATCTTGAAACGCAGACACGCCTGATGATGCAGAACCACCTGGATGTACTCCATGAAGCTGGTCTCGAATTCAAAGATATAGTATCCGGCTATGTATATCTCCGGGACATGAAAAATTACGCGGATTTTAATAAACTGTATAACTCGTACTTCGAAAATATTGACCGGGTAAGAACCTGCATCCAGGACAATTCAGGATATGTGAGAGATAATGTGACAGCATACACGTCATTCATTTTCTCACCTGATAAAAGAGTGCCTCAGTGAGGCAGGGGAAATAAGTTAGAAACTTTTTTATGTTTATATTGACACATCATTCATATAGAAAGGGCCGGGCATGAAGACAAAATCTTTAATAACAGGGATACCGTTATCATCCGGACATCTTAACCGCCGAAATTTTATTAAAGGTACGGGGCTGGCGGCCGCATCCGGTATTGCGGGATGCGGAGAATCAACAGTCCCTGTGTCTTCTGTTCAGAAATTACGTATCCCTGTTCCAACCTATGAATCGATCGGAGCGAAAACATTCATTAACTGCTCCGATGCCTATACGATACTCAGCGGCTCACTGATGCCTGCCGAGGTTAAACAGTCGATGATGAGAGCTGCAGAACATTATGTCCACATGGATAATCTGGCAGAGTGTGTCGGCAGTCGTTTGGCCGAACTGACCGGCGCTGAATGGGGATGTATAA
>JABHYP010000018.1 GCA_018656855.1 Candidatus Latescibacterota bacterium
ATAGCGTCCAGAATGTTCTCGAAGAGTATATCTGCCTGAAAATGTGCCACCGATCCAGCTTTCGAGCTGGGAAGATCCGTGGCATCTCCAATCACGAAAATATTTTCATGTTCTTTAGACCTGAGCGTGTGCTTGTCAGTGGGTATGAAATTAAGATCGTCGCCCATGCCGCTTCGCTCAACATAATCGTCGCCCATGTTTGTGGGCACTATCACGAGAACATCGAAATCGATTTCTTTTTCATCGTACGAGACTATCTTTTTGTGCTCGTTGTCGATTCGTTCAATATTATAGTCGCCGGTAAGATTGATATTTTTTTTATCGAGCATGTCGCCGAGAATCGCCGAGGCTTTCGGCTTGGTGAACGCGCCTGGAAGGGGTGTAACATAATGGATGTCAACCTTGTCGCGAATGCCTTTTTTCGTGAAAAACGAATCGGCGAGGAATGTGAATTCGAGAGGAGCAACAGGGCATTTAATTGGCATTTCTGCCACATTGACAACCAGTTTTCCGCCCTCCCAGTGCTTGAAGAAACTCCTAAGTCCGCAGGCCCCTTCGATAGAATAGAAATCAAAAACATTTTTTCTCCAAAGTTCACCCGTAAGACCGGGTGTTTCGTCGTAGGATATCTTAGCGCCGGTGGCCACGATCAGGAAATCGTATGAAAGAACAGCATTGTTTTCAAGGACAACACGATTGTTATCTGGTTCCACGCGGTCGATCTTCGACATGACCACATCGATCCCGCCTGGGAGGAAATCCCGCTTTGGTTTCTGGACATCTTTGCATGTATAGATGTTGAATGGGATGAACAGAAAACCCGGCTGATAGTAATGTGTTTCAAACTGGTCGACAATAGTTATGTTCCATTCGTCTTTGTTTAACACGGTGGCAAGTTTGTTGGCCATCACTGTTCCTGCGGTTCCGGCCCCGAGTATAACCAGCTTTTTCATGGTTTGCCCTTTCTTTATCATGCTATATTCTGTTTAAGATTACTATTATCCATGTGCCCACAGACTCTGTTGCACGAATTCGATAAATTGTGTGACAGCTTCACGTGTCTGCTTTGTTTTCCGATAGATAAGCCTGTTTGTCCGGATAAGGTTCACGCCTTGGACATAGACTTCCCTGAGTAGATTATGGTCGAGTTCGTCCTGCACTGTCAACTTCGGAGCAAACGCCATGCCGACATCGGCCCTTAGCAGGGTTTTCGCCATCGAGAGATTCTCTATTTCCATCAGGATGTTCAGGTTTTTCGTTGCAAGGCCGGCTTTTGACAATCCTTTTTCTATGGTGTAATCGAGCCCCCGATCACTACTGATCCAGATAAGCGGTATAGTTGCGAGTTCATCAACAGTCAGTGTGCCATTTTCATTGCCGGATGCCGCGGCAAGAATTATTTCATCCTCGAAGCACTCCTTTATTTCGAGTTTTCTGTGTTTAACAGGTAGGCCGCTCAGCGCAATGTCTATACTGCCGTCAAGCAGGCCATCGAGGAGATCATCCTTGTCCATGTGGCGGTATGAAAAAGAAACTTCGGGATGTTTTTCCCTGTAAGCAGCCAGTGTCCATGGGAAAGTGAACGCACAACTCAGCGCATCGCCGCCGATAAATATACGCTGGGCGATATTTATTGATTCCTGAGTGATATTGTTTTCAAGTTTTCTCGCCGCCTGGGCAAGTTTCAGGCCGTCGCGATACAGGATAGTTCCTTCAGGCGTGAGAGAGATAGTGCGGCCCTCCCTGTTGAAAAGCCTGATGCCCAGTTCTTTTTCGAGCGAGTCCATATGGAAACTTATAACCGACTGACTGAGGGATAGTTTCCGTGCCGTCCGGCTGAAACTCCCCGCCTCAGCAATTGTCAGGAAAATCTGAATTTTTTTGTCGAGAATCATAGAGAACTTTTCCCTCAGTGATATAATTAAAATTCGTAGCCGACACTAACGTGAAGAATGTTTTCTCCCAGTTGGCTCGTGCTGCCATCGTATTCGTTAGCGATAATACTTTTATTTACATCGAGAGAGTTAGAAACTACTAACTCATAGGCGGCATCGATTGAGACGTTATCGCTGATTTTGTAACCTGCGCCAAGTGTTATGTGGTTCTCGACAATAGCCGGAAATATGGGGATGACTGTCTCTGCCGGCACAGGATTATTGCCAATGTTAAATCCCGCGCGGATAGCAAAAACATCGGTCGCGAGATATTCGGCGCCAATAGCTAATACAATCTGGTCATCCCAGTTCAGTGGCATTTCGATTTGCATGTTGCCGTTTTGCGTACCCATCATCGCATTGATGTTGGGGTTAGCTCCTCCGGAAAGTTTCATAACGAATTTTTCCATTGAATCCTTCCAGTTGATCCAGCGTACATCGGCGGCAACAGTCAAGCGATCGGTGGCCACGTATGCGGCACCGAAACCAAACTCCTGTGGCCATGAAAATTCGATATCAACATCATATATTGCAGCCATGCCCTTCGACATATCGATACCCATACCAGCAAGCTGTACACCGACGCCCTGATGAGCGGCGTTTAGTTCTGCTGACGTTGGATTCATGGGATTCGCAGCTCCCTGCACGAGTGCGCCCATGACCATCTTATCGTATGCATCGCCAAACTGAGATGTCATGTCCATTTCAGCATCACCTGAAAAATCGAGTGTCGCTTTATTTGTGTAACTGAAACCGAAGGTGAGTTTTTCAACTGGCTGGTACTGCATACCGAGCTTGAAACCATATCCGGTTGCGGTGACACCATCACTCATATCGGCGAGGGCTGTCACTTCATCATAGCCTAGACCACCTTGATCCATGGGGCTGCCAAACATCTGGCCAAATGTCATCCCGTTCATTCCGGGTATTTGCCCCTGCATAGCGGAAGGTGACATGCTGTATGGCATTTTCATTTCCATCATCGCATATCCGAGATTAAGAGAAACACCCGCCGAAAGATTGGGGAGAAGTTCATATGCCACTGTTGGAGCAAGTTTCATGTAGGCGATATTCGAATGATACTCCTGACCGACATAGCTGTCTGTTGTCAATGGCGTGTTGTCATAGGTCTTGAATAAAGAGTGGGAAACACCATCATATGTCGCGCCCATACCGCCCTGCGCATACATACCGACACCGAAAGACCAGGGACTGTCTGAATTATTTGATACAAAGCCTATCGACGGAAGTGGAAAAACAGCGCTGTTCGCATCAAGGTCATTCAGGCCGTTTTTGAATTTTACAGCAGGGAATAAAAGCCCGATACCTCCGTCTACTCGGCGGCCGGGGATGGTTGTGATTCCCGCTGGATTTGTATTCATCAGATTCGTGTCGCCACTAATGCCGAAAGAGGCGCCAGCCATACCAGCCATGCGTGCGCCGTAACCAATCATGTTCATACCATTGGTGGCTAAGGCCGTGTGAGTGGAGATCGCGGAGATCGATCCTATGACCAGCGTGAGTAGAAACAGCTTTTTCATGAGGCGCTCCTTTACATGTTAAGAAAACAGACTGATTGTTATGAAGCGATAATTTTTGAAAATATTCACAGAAAAAAATGTGCTTCGACCTATGATATTAAATAGTATACAAAATACTTTCACCAGAAGCAACTATTATTTAGATATTAATCGGCTTTTGTCATCGATGTATTAGATATTATGGCCAATAAGCTGTGAAATTGACAGGTGAAAAACTCCAGTAATGTTCGTCGGGAAATTAGTCACAACTCGTCGAAAAAGTAGTCGCAAACCGTTTTTCAGGCAAAAAAAGAAGGATTCAATGCGCAATCCTTCATTATCAAAATCTTACCTTGGTGGAGCAAACGTAACGTTTTGCGAACCATTAAAATAAGTTTAGCAACCTAATCCCTTGGCGCTCAGTCGCGAGCCTGGTCAAAACTGGATATGCTGCATAGCCTCGGAGTCCGACGGCTGGAGCGCTGGATTTGGCTTTAATTTATGATGATTTATAATTATGTTTTATAGTCTTTTTCATTTAAGAGATTAATTACTCGGTTAAAAATTCTTGTTTCCCTCTGATATTCAATATTTGGAGTTTATTGTCTTTTATTACCAGCATCTGAGCATTTTCATCATCCAGAATTTTACCATCACGCGGAAGCTTTATCCCTATAGCCACAACTTTGCTGTTATGCCGCAAGTGGATGTTGCGTATTGAGCTATGGCCAACAATAATTCGCTTGCAGTTGTAAAAGCTCAGGGCGTCATCCACTGTTTTTTCCGAGAAATCTTCTTTGTAGACTTTATCGTCGAAATATCCCTTATACTCGTATGGGCCCCAGTAATCTTCAAACAGTTTGTAAATTTCTCGGTCTTTCGAATCAGCGGCCAGCCAGTGATCGTAATCGACATAATTTCTTCCATAGCGGTTAAGCTCATCGATTGTCAGATCTTTTTCCAACAGTTGGTTAGAAATACCCGCATGCAGGAAGAGATTATCATTGATTTTCACCATCGTATTCTTGGTTCTCAACCATCTCCCCAATTCCGACTTTTCACTAAAAAGATGCGCATAAGGTATACCGATCGCTTTACCTATAGCCGGATATTTGTGCCCCGGCGTGCGAATTTTGTCGGACCTTCCCGCACTTTCCCTCAAAAGGGCTGTTTCATGGTTACCTAACAGGTAGTGAACCTTACCTCCCGCTCTTTCCGCCTGCTTTTCGAGCTTTCTTATCAGCCACAGACAATTTGTCTGCCATGGGCCCTTATCGACAACATCACCGGCAAGCACCAGATGGCCGTTGCCCCAGGACCAGTTGGTTTCCTGATCTATTATCAGATTATTTTTCAGCATGGTGATAAAATGATCATAACAGCCGTGGATATCGCTAAGTGCGGCTATTTTACCTGCATGATATTCACTTTCATCTATATCTGGTTTTTCATAAGGATTGAATTCAATGCCGAAATCTGCATCCATTCTTTTCAAAACATCAGTTGTATCCCTCAAATCAATTATTTTCTCGATCACTTTATAATTAACAGTAATCTTCATATTTTGTGCAGCATCGAGAACTTTACTGAGAGCAAAAGGATTTTCGGCGGGTATGTATTTGAAACTAGCTACATTGATCGTGCTGTCATTCAGCCAGAAAACGTGAGGACCATCGTCCAGATCTATTGTATGATAAGCTTTTATGTTACTGTTCCATATTGTGATTCTTATCGACCAGAAGGCGATGAATGCTAGTACAACAAATATCCCAATGACTTTAAATAATATTCCCAAGATTTTTAGTAACTTTTTCACTATTCTCTCCCAATCATTTTGATCAATTAAGGTAAGTGTCAGGTTGGGCAATGTTAATAATCCAGAAAATATAACTGGAATGGCCAAATATTTTCGTGTATTATTTTAAAGGGGATTGTAATAATAATTGCATAGATGGTTCGTTTGTCGATATTTCCCATGAACCTTCTCATCATATCTCCAATGAATCTTATCTGAAAAATGTTTGTTTCTTTATAAGACGTCTTTGTTCAACTGCAAATTTCAATAAAAAAGAGCTCAAGCAATTATTATCATGAGCTTATATAATCATTTGTGGAGCTATCGAGGATCGCTCCTGCGGAGGGCATTAGAAAATCTGCGACCTCCTGATTGCCAGTCAGAGGTTCAAAAAAATCATAACATATAAATTATTAATAACTTCTGTGCAACAGCATATATTTTAAATATTTAAATCAAACAAATTATTATAATTATTTATCCGAAAAGAAGTCGTAAGCGGCATTATAGCAATACACTAAAGACGCCATTAATTTACTCTTTAATTTCACTCTCAATAACACGTACTCTAATCCTTTTTCCAATACCAGTGCCGCAATTTTTTGAATACGTTTCTTTTGTCCTGGCCTGCCCCCCATGTTTGGACCACTAGTTGTGTTAGCCGCCCAGCCGTTGATTAGCGAATCGCACATAAAATAATAACAGGATTTTTATTATATGCGGTGTGGGAAATAATATTATTAGAAAAATCCAGCAACTTTATTACCCTAACTACGTATAATGATCTAACGCTTATATAGTTATGAAACTACGCGTTGCCTCTCTATGGATATGTATTTTAAACCTAAATTATTCATGTTAAGGTAAAAAATGTTATGTTTTCAAGAATGCAATCAAATACTTTAATATATACTTTTTTAATAATATTCTCTTTCCTGTGTGGATGCAAAGACAGGAACAAAAATTCAAATAGTCATCAAAACGAACTGTTTTATAAAGATGTCACAATAAAAGAAGCTTATGCGCTGATAATGGATAACAAAGGGAATGGAAATTTTATAATAATTGACGTACGTACTCCACAAGAATATGCAAGTGGTCACTTGGAAAATGCTATTAATATTGATTACAATGCTCCCACATTTAAGGAATCACTTGCCACTTTTGATAAAGATAAAACATACTTTCTGTATTGCAGAACTGGAAATCGGAGTTCAAAAGCATTTGAAATAATGAAAGAAATGGATTTTAAAAAAATTAACCATATGATTGGTGGAATTGCTGCATGGATAAATGAAGAATTACCTATTGTTAAATAATTTTTGTTAATATTAACTTATGAAAGGAAGTAAAAAATGAACAATATTATTAGTACAATTTTAGTAACTTTTTCATTATTAGCCTTCTCAATTTTATCTGGATGCTCTAAAGAGACACAACCTAAACCGGAGGATTCGACACATGTACATGAGAATGGCACGGCACATGAACATGGTTCTGTAGATGAAGAAGAAACAGCGGATGCGAGTAAGAGCCAAAAAATCTGCCCAGTTATGGGAGGAAAGATTAACAATACAATCTATGCTGATTATGAAGGTAAAAGAACGTATTTATGTTGTGCAGCATGTTTAGATGAATTCAATAAAAATCCTGAAAAGTATATTAATAAGCTTGAAGATGAAGGTATATCTTTAGATAAGGTTCCTACAAGTTAATTATAAACGATAGAGAAATCATAATTATTAAATAATTATTCTCTGATGGATGTGTTAATATTGGGAAATCTTTGTAGCTTTGCAAAGGGTAATGATTTATTAATGTGATGTATAAAAAATATTAGCATTTTTCGGACATTTGGTTATAATTTCTTCATGGTTAGTTTTCAAGAGACAAAATATAAATAGTTGTTGATATATTTAACTAATTATTTCCTAATAATGTTTCAACATTAGACATTGCTGTGTTGATATCAGGGCAATGTAATATTCATTACACTTTTTGTCTACAACATAGTGTGGCGGTATATTTATAGTGCCACATAACCTATAAAATTTATAGGAATACTGACATATAACGAACACTCTAAATCAACAGTTATATCTATATAGAAAACAACCTGAAAGTAGACGCGTTTAATTTTTTTCGAAAAGGGATTAGAAAATGATAAAACCAATGATAGTAATAATGATCTCATTTTTATTCATTAACAATATATCGGCACAGGAATGCGGACCGTCATGTCCTATTTGTTCGGGGAGCACGGATGGTTCTCTTCTTTCGATCGGATCATTACTAGTGAACTCGATAAGTATTCCGGGAGCCGACGAGGAAAATGCTGTTTTTAATACTCGTTTTGGTATAGCGCCCAGATTTGATGTTGGCCTTGGATATGGAGTAAAAAGAGAAAAGGCTTTTTGGAACGCCAGATTTCAGGTTATTATGGAAAATGAACGCCGGCCTGGTATCATCCTCGGAGCCGGCAGTGTGAGGATCGGCAAAAGCGATCAATCAGTGTATCTCCATATCACCAAATCATGGGAAATCTCTGAAATGTTTGCCTTACGCATGACATCCGGAGTCGCAAACCTTGTTCCCGAATACGATAAAATATATGGATTGGGTGGTTTAACTTTTTCTATCGCCGAAAAATACATTCCTTTCTTTTCCTATGACGGTGTCGAATTTCACGAGGGGTTCGCCTGGATACCTTTAGATTGGCTTACCGTATCTGCTTTACTGGTTGAAAGTAAAGACCTCGCTTTCTCGGTTGGTATCAACCATTCTTTTTTCAAAACAGTTCAAATCAATGATTAAGGTGTTCTGTCAGGAAAGAAAATAATCATGAAATGTATATATAAGTATTTTTTTATTCTAACTGTATTCTTCGCATTACTTGCTTTGACAGTAATATCATGGGATTATGTTTACGGGCACCACGGTGAAAGCACGATTAAACCAACTACATGTCCACTCTGCGCTTCATTTAATTCGTTTGTGTTCTCTCAACTCTTCATTGCTTTATTGTTAGTATTGCTCTTAAAACAATTAAGACAATTTCATGGTTTTATAGCTTCGGAAACATCGTTATCTCCACTTTCCATCTATATCGATGATTTTTCCCCACGTTCTCCCCCATTCTCTCTTTAGCACTTTTCCTGACCACATAATTTATTTTTTGGAATATACAATTCTGATCATTAAATAAGCAGATATTTACTAATATCACATAATAATATATTGGAGATTATGATATGAATTCTCAATCATTAGTCCGTTTTTTAATAGTTACATTGATACTCGTATTATCATTTTCCATATCCGCGGTTTCAGACGAGAAGATTCATTTTCATGGATATGGCGAATTACATTACAACAATACCGACAAACCCGGCGGCCAGGATATAATGGATAATCACCGGCTCGTGCTGGGCTGGACGTATACCTTTAACAAACGAATCAAATTGAATGTCGAAATCGATTTTGAACATGCTGCCAAGGAAATGGAGCTTGAGTTTGCTTTTATCGATTATTTAATAAATGATTCATTCAATATCAGGGCGGGTAGTATGCTCATGCCAATCGGCTATCTTAACGAATATCACGAACCGCCTCTTTTTTACAGTGTAGAGCGTCCATACGTTCAGAAATATGTAATTCCCACCACCTGGCAGGAAGGCGGCGCCGGTATTTTTGGAATTCTCAAT